>NZ_JBQDYE010000003.1:0-163080 GCF_052044155.1 Salinisphaera sp. SWV1 | reverse complement strand
CGCGGAGAACAAAGCGCAGGCAGCCGTTCGCGCCACGATCGAACCAGTGCCCCCAAATGACTCACCGCCATCTGCGTAAATCTGTGAAATCTGCGGATAAATGTCTTAAAGAACGAAGAGACAGGTCACGTGGCGCCTCGAAACCATAGAGATCTCGAACCCAATCCGCCATTTGCGTTCATTGGCGGACTGAAAACGTGAAATGCCAACCCTCAACGACCCACCACCACCTGCGTGAATTGTGGACAATGTGGTGGGTTTACACGCTTGGGGTTGCGCCGCGGGTGGTCTCTCATGCCTGGGTGCCGGTGTTGAACTCGCGCACGTTGGCAAACGTGATATCCGGCCAGCGTTCCTCGGTGAGCTGTAGCTTGACCCGAGAGGGGGCCAGATACACCAGTGCCCCCGAGTGGTCTTCCGCCACGCCGGTATCCATGCGATTACGGAAGCGCTCGATCTCGCGGGGCTCACCGTAGATCCAGCGGGCGGTGTAGACCTCGATTCCCTCGAAGCCGGCGTTGACGTTGTATTCCGTGCGCAGGCGCTCGGCGACCACGTCGAACTGCAGCGTGCCGACCGCCCCCAGAATTACGTCGTTGTTGTGCAGGGGCCGGAACACCTGGGTCGCGCCTTCCTCGCAGAGCTGGTCCAGACCCTTGTGCAAGGCCTTGGCCTTGAGCGGGTCGCGCAGGACCACGCGCTGGAACAGTTCCGGCGCGAAGTTCGGGATGCCGGTGAAGGCCAGATCCTCGCCTTCCGAGAAGCAATCGCCGATGGCGATGGTGCCGTGGTTGTGGATGCCGATGATGTCGCCCGGCCAGGCGGTGTCGGCTGCCTCGCGGCGGTTGGCCATGAAGGTGATGGCATCGCCGACGCGGATATCCTTGCCGGCGCGCAGATGCCGCATCTTCATGCCTTTCCTGTAATGGCCCGAGCAGATGCGCATGAAGGCGATGCGGTCGCGATGCTGCGGGTCCATGTTCGCCTGGATCTTGAACACGAAGCCCGACAATGGTTCTTCGCTGGGGACGACTTCGCGCGAGGTGGCTTCGCGCGGTCGCGGCGCCGGCGCCCATTCGACAAACGAATCGAGCAGGGGCCGGATGCCGAAGTTGTTGACCGCCGAGCCGAAGAATACGGGCGTGACCTCGCCGGCCAGATAACGATCAAGGTCGAAGCCGGAGCCGGCCTCGCGCACCAGCTCGATTTCCTCCAGCAGTTCGTCGTAGTAGTCGCCGGCGATTTCCTTGAGGCGCGGATCGTCCAGGCCGTCGAGGGTCACGGTCTTGCCGCCGGCCTCGTTGTCGGAGCCCTCGTAGAGATGCACCTTGTCCTCGAGCAGGTGATACACGCCCTTGAACGCCCGGCCCATGCCGATCGGCCAGGTGATGGGCGCGCACTCTATCTTGAGAATCTCCTCGATCTCGTCGAGTACCTCGATCGGCGGCCGGCCGTCGCGGTCCATCTTGTTGATGAAGGTGAAGATCGGCGTGGTGCGCAGCCGACAGACCTCCATCAGCTTGATCGTGCGCGGCTCCACGCCGCGGGCGATGTCGATCACCATCAACGCCGAGTCGACCGCGGTCAGCGTGCGATAGGTATCCTCGGAGAAATCCTCGTGGCCCGGCGTGTCCAGCAGGTTGACGATGCGTTCGTTGTAGGGGAACTGCATCACCGAGGTGGTGACCGAGATGCCGCGCGATTGTTCCATCGCCATCCAGTCCGAGGTGGCATGGCGGGTCGCCTTGCGGCCCTTGACCGTGCCGGCGAGCTGGATCGCGCCGCCGAACAACAACAGTTTTTCGGTGAGGGTGGTCTTACCCGCATCCGGGTGCGAGATGATGGCAAACGTGCGTCTCAGCGCTGCCTCCTGCGCGGTCTGACGGGTGTGGGCAGTGGCGGCCTGGTTCATTTTGCACTCCGATCGGACGACCGAGCGTTCGTATGTCGCTGAGTCGACTCGAAATAATAGCTGTATAGTGCAGCTCTATGTTGCCTTGAGAGAATTTCAATTAGCCGCGGTCGCGGCCGGTGACTATATTTTCATCCAACGGCGACGGCGCAATACCGTTGCCATCGCAGAACCGGTGTTCCCCCTTCACCGACTCTGCCCGCGCAGCCGCACCCTACCCGAGTCGAGCGGCTGCGCTTACAGGGTGCCGCCCGCCCCCTGGCGGTGCCCACTGGCTGGCCCGGATCGGATGCCCTCCCGATTCGGGCCTCTTTTTAGGTGCGAAACAAGCCGGCATGCCCCCGAGTCAGGCCACCGTGAACGGCGATGGCAGATCGATTTCGTCGGCGGCCTGTTCAGAAACGTCGCCGACCCGGGCCATGCCGGGGCCTTCGTGCAGCCAGTCGCGCAGTGCGTCGAGATTCCCGGGCGCACCGCGAGCCATCAACTCCACATCGCCGTCGCCGCGATTTCGCACCCAGCCGTCGAGAGACAGCTTGCGGGCGGTGTCGCTGGTCGCGGCTCGAAAGCCCACGCCCTGAACCCGACCGCGGACACGGAAATAACGTGTTTCGGACATGGCGTCTTGCAGGCGTATACTCAAAGCCGAGATTGTACATGTTCGGAGACACGTGCATGTGGCGAGCCATCAAGCATCGGGCCGCCCGGCTGGGCGGTCTGGCGACGGCGGATCGGTCTGGCGCGCGCGAGGCCAGTCTTCGTCTGACCCTGCCCAATCCCTATGGCGGGCCCGCGTGGGTCACCGCCACGCTGGCGTTGTCCGCCCGTCAGCGGGGCATGGGCGAGACGGTGCGGGTGCGCGGGCATATCGACAGTTGTTTTCGCATGCCGGCACATGGTGCCGATCGTGTCGCACTGGCGCACGAAACGACCGCCGATGCGCATCCATTGACGCGTTACGCGCGCCGGGCGGCGGCCTCGTTGACGCGTCGGGCGGTGGCGCGGTTGCCTCGTGGCGCCGGTCTGCAGCTCGCTGAACAGCGCCGGCGGCGCTGGATCGACATGCAGATCAGTACGGCGCCGCTGGCGGCCGGGGCCGCTGCCTTGATGCCGGAAGCCCTGCGCGCCGTCTATGGCGATCGGTTGCCCCAGGCCATGCCGGGCGGTCCGCGTGTGGGGGTCTGGTCGGGGCCGGCCGGTGGCCCGCGTGGTGGCCTGGCGCGGCTGGCCATGGTCCAGTTCGATCAGCGTGATCGCGACGGGCACTATGGCAGCGACGCGGATGAGCGTTTCAGTCTGAATCTCAGTCTCGCCGAGGTGGTCGAGCCGGCCGGCGACAGCGATCACCCGGAGTAGGCAGGACGCCGGCACCGGTCGCGGCAGCGGCTACGCGCTGTTGTCCTGTTCCGGGTTGAAGCCCAGCCGGGCGAGCAGCCCTTCGAATTCATCGAGATCGTGGAACGCAATGCGCAGTTCACCCCGACGCCGGCCCGGGTCGTACTGGATGTGCACCGCATTGCCCACGTGCTCTGCCAGCCGCTGTTCCAGGTCTGCCAGTTCGGGCGGGACGCCGGTGGTGGTCGCGCGCGGCTGACCCTGTTCGCGCACCCAGTGTTCCAGCCGGCGTACGCTGACGCGCTCGGCCACGGCGCGCCGGGCCAGCCGGATCTGGGCCGGCACATCCAGCCCGGCCAGAATCTTGCCGTGCCCGATCGACAGTCGGTTCTCGTCGAGCAGGGCCTGGACCGGTGCGGCGAGCTGGCGCAGGCGCAGGAAATTGCTCACGTAGGCGCGTGATTTGCCGATGCGCGTGGCGATCGCGTCATGGGTCAGGCCATGGATCTCGCCCAGTCGGGCCAGGCCGTGGGCGGTATCCATCACGCCGAGCGATTCCCGTTGCAGATTCTCGATCAGTCCGAGTACGCGGGCCTGTTCAGGATCGAGATCGTTGCGCACGATCGCCGGCAGTTCGGCCAGCCCGGCGCGCTGCGCCGCGCGCCAGCGCCGCTCGCCGGCCAGCAGCCGGTAACCGTGTCCGGCATCGCCGGTCACCACGATCGGCTGGATCACCCCCGATTCGCGGATCGAGGCCGCCAGTTCGGCCAGGCCGGCCTCGTCAAAGCGTGTGCGCGCCTGATTTGGGTCGCGCACAATCGATTCGATCGGCAGTCGCGCGATACGGTGTTCGGCAGACGGAGCTGGTTTGTCGATATCGGGGGTCAAGATGGGTGGGGTCTGCGTGCTAAGCTCGAACCAACTGAGCCAGTGTAAACCCCGGCGGCCTGGCGGACCCCGAGCCGCGAGCGAGGAGTGATATGCGCATTCGGCAGTATCTCAAGCCGCGGACCGTATCGCGCGAGGTCGAGTCGATCGTGGATCGGTTGCCGATGGGCAACATCGGCAGCCTGGGGTACGACCCCTGGGGGCTGAATCCGGATACCGCCAAGATCACGTTCACGGCAGTGCGCTGGTTGTACGAGAACTACTTCCGGGTTCAGGCGCATGGTCTGGAGAACGTGGCCGCCAGCGGTCGACTGCTGATCGTCGGCAACCATAGCGGCCAGTTGCCCATGGACGGGGTGCTGGTATCGTTTGCCGTCGCCAACAAGGGCGACGGGGCGCGCCTGCCGCGGTCGATGATCGAGCGCTGGTTTCCCTCCGTACCGTTTCTCGGCAACTGGATGAACTCGGTCGGCGGTGTGATCGGCGATGCCAAGAACTGCGCCAAGATGCTCGAACGGGAGGAAGCGATCACGGTCTTTCCCGAAGGCGTGCGCGGTTCGGGCAAGCCGTATCGGCTGCGCTATCAGTTGCAGCGCTTCGGCCATGGTTTCATGCATCTGGCGATGGAGTACAACACGCCGATCGTGCCGGTCGGTGTGGTCGGTTGTGAGGAGACCATGCCGTCGCTGGTCAATATCCGGCCGCTCGCGAAGATGCTGGGCATGCCGTATTTTCCGCTCTCGCCGCTGGTGCCGCTGCCGGCCCGGGTGATTCTGAATTTCGGCCCGCCGATGCATTTCCCCAACGACGTCACCAGCGAGCGTGATGTGGAATGGCGGGTGGAAGAGGTCAAGGACGCCATCCGCGACCTGATCGATGCCGGCATCGCCCAGCGCAAGAGTATTTTCTAGATCATGAGCGCAAGCGACGACAACAAGGACGACAAGCCTTCCGCGGGGCCGGCCGGCCGGGACGCCCGCAAGACGCCGGCGCGCCGCGGCCCGGTCGGCGCGCCGAAGCCCCGGGCCTCGAAAGTCGGCATGGGGCACGGTGATCGCGGCAAGATCATGGTTACCGGGGCGGCCGGCGCGCTGGCCCAGCATGTGATCGCCGATCTGACCGAGCACGGCTACCAGGTGGTCGGCGTCGAATTCCGGGGGGTCCAGGATGAGTACCCCGATACCGTCGACTACGTCGTGGATTTCAATCAGCGTCCGTTCGAGGACGTGTTTCGCGAGCATGACTTCGTCGGGATTGCGCATCTGGGCCGTATCCGGTTCACCCAGTCGACCCGCGGCCGGCGCTATTCGGCCAATGTGGTGGGTACGTCACGTCTGTTGCGGCTGGCGCGCAAGTACGGCGTGGAGAAGGTGCTGGCGTTGTCGACCTTCCACGTCTACGGTGCGGATGCGCGTAATCCGAGCCTGATTGACGAGGAGTATCCGATGCGGGCGGCCAATCTCATGCCCGAGATCGTGGATGCCGTCGAACTCGAAAACCTGTTCAATATTCACCTGTACAAGCATCCGGAGCTCAACATCGTGGTGCTGCGCCCCTGCAATATCGCGGGTCCGGGTATCAAGAACGAAATCAGCCGCATGCTCGCCCAGCGGGTGGCGCCGTGCCTGGTCGGGTTCTCGCCGTTGATGCAGTTCATTCACGTTGCCGACATGTCGGCTGCCGTGGTCGCGGCGTTCGAGCAGAACCACCCGGGCGTATATAATGTGGCACCAGACGATTACGTGACCTATCAGGACGCCCTTCAGCTGGCAGGATGCCGCCGCCTGTTCCTGCCATCGGTTCCTCCGGCACTCGCTCGACGCGCGGTTCGCACGCTCGGTCGGTTGGCGCCGCCCGAATACCTGATCGACTTCTTCAAGTATTCGGTGATCATCGATGGTGGCCTGTTCTCACGTACCTATGACTTCACACCGCAGTATTCGCTATCGGAGTTGTTCGCCCACTATCGCGCCTTGAAGTAGCGCGGGGGCTGCGCCCGTTCCGAGGTTGAGAACTTCATGCCTACTACGTCGCGTTTCCATTTCGCCCTGGTCAGTCTTCTGTCCGTGCTGGTCCTGGCGGGCTGTGTCCACAGCCCGCCTTCGGATCCGTGGGACCCGTTGGAGCCGGTCAACCGCTTCGACTTCAAGCTCAACAACAAGGCCGACCAGTACGCCGTCCGGCCGGCGGCCAAGGTGTATAACAAGGTCGTCCCGGCGCGGGTCCAGGCCAGCGTGACCAATTTCTTCGACAATGCCAGCCAGCCGGTGACGATGGTCAACAGCCTGCTGCAGTTGAAATGGGGCAAGTTCAACCAGTCCCTCGGCCGTTTCATGATCAACACCTCGGTCGGTTTGGGCGGGCTGTTCGATGTGGCGAGCAAACTCCACGTGCCGCACCCGGACGAGGATTTCGGCCAGACCCTGGGCTACTGGGGGTTGGGTCCGGGCATGTACATCTACCTGCCCCTGCTGGGGCCGTCCGACGGGCGTGATCTGATCGGCAAATTCGGGGATCAGTTCACCAACCCGATCAACTACATGAGCCAGGTCAACGCGATCAGCAACGACTATCCCTGGGTGCCGTATGCGCTGCGCGGGATCGAGGGCCTGAACCTGCGGGCCAGCCTGCTTGGCTTTGATTCGACGCTCAAGCAGCAGTTCGATCCCTATGCCTTCGTGCGCAGCTATTATCTGGAGAGTCGCCAGAAGGCGGTGTACGACGGCAACGTGCCGGCTCGCCTGACGCGCTCCGACGACGGTTCCAGCGATTTTCCGGCCGCCGCACCCGACTCGGGCAAGAGCAACTAGTCGATTCGTGTCCGATGACGCGGATATGGCAGCGCTCATGCAGATGACGCGCGATCAGCTGCATGCGGCCGCGACGCGCTACTACAAGACCCGCGGTCCGACCGAGCCCGATGTTGTACTGATCGAGTACGGTGCGGCGCGCGCGGTGTTCAAGGACTACGGGCGCGCGCCCGGTTGGTTCAACCGCTGGCTTGCCCCGGCGCTGCTCTGGCGCGAGGTGAGCGCACTGGTGGCGCTGGATGGCCTGGACGGCGTGCCCCGTTTGTACCGCCGGGTCGATGCGCGTGGCGTGCTTGTCGAGTATTGCCCGGCGGCGCCCTGGGCGCGGGCGCGCCCGCGCGATGTGGCCTACCAGCGGCTGGATACGCTGGTGACGGCGATGCACGCGCGCGGCGTGGCGCATGGCGACCTGCGGGGCGGCGGCAATATCCTGGTCGATGATGACGATCGGCCCTATCTGGTCGATTTCGTGGCGCGCGTGCGTCGCGGTCGGCGCTGGAATCGGCCCTGGAACTGGGTCTTCGACCAGTTGGCCGCCGCGGATCGCAGCGCGCTGGCCAAGCTGCGGGTACGTCATGCGCCCCATCTCGCGAGCGCCGAGGACTATGCGCGACGCCATCCGAGCACCGGCTTCGCGCGTTTCGCACGGCGCCTCGGCCAGCGTATTCGCCGCGGCGTGCGTTTGTTCGGGGCACGCGGCTGAGCGCCCATGCTTCGATTCGTTCTGCGTCTGTTGCTCATATTCATGCCGCTCGTGCGCTGGCCGCTACGCGCATGGATCGGCACCCATGTATCGCCGTCGGACCTCAACGAGCTGGCGCTCGATATCAGCAAGCCGGTCTGCTATGTGCTGCCGGTGAACAGCCTGCTCGACTGGCTCGTGCTGGAGGCGGTCTGCGATAGCCACGGGATGCCGCGGCCCCATCTGGCCGGCAACCGGTTGCCGACGGCCCGGCGCGCGGTGGTGCTCGCCGTCCCGGTGGGGCGCTCGCGCCAGCGCTCCGAGCTGCAACGCATCGTCGCCCGGGGTCTGCACGATCAGTCGTTCGATGTGCAGCTGGTGCCGGTGTCCGTGTTCTGGGGCCGCAATCCGGTGCAGGAAACCTCGATCTTCCGGATACTTTTCGCCGATTCCGAACGCTCCAGCCGGTTGCGCAAGATACTGATCGTGGCCGCCAACGGCCGTAACACCCTGGTGCACTTCGGCCAGCCCATCGATTACCGCAATGTGGTCGACGAATCCGCCACGCCCGGCGTGCTGGTACGCAAGCTGGTGCGCGTGCTGCGGGTGCATTTCCGGCGCCAGCGCGCCGCCACGCTGGGACCGGGGGTGTCGCGCCGGGCCCAGCTTATCGACACCTTGATGGCCAGCCCCAAGGTGGTTGCCGAAGTCACGGAAACGGCGCGTCGCGAGCGCAAGAACGTGGCCGCGATTCGGGTGCGCGCGCGCGAGTATGCCGACGAGATCGCGGCCGACTACTCGAATATTGCCATCGGCTTCATGTTGCGGGTGCTGACCTGGCTTTGGCATCGCATCTACGACGGCATTGACGTCAAGCATTTGCCGCGGCTGCGCGAGGCGGCCCACGACAACCGCGAGGTGATCTATCTGCCGAGCCATCGCTCGCATATGGATTATCTGCTGCTGTCGTACATCCTCTATCAGGAAGGGCTGGCGTTGCCGCAGATCGCGGCCGGCGTGAACCTGAACTTCTGGCCGGTCGGCGGCCTGCTGCGCCGTTGCGGGGCGTTCTATCTGCGCCGCAGCTTCAAGGGCGACCGGCTGTATGCCGCCGTCTTCCGCGCCTATGTCGAGACGCTGGTCGCGCGCGGCCAGCCCATGAAGTTCTACCCCGAGGGCGGGCGCAGCCGTACCGGTCGTCTGCTCGCGCCCAAGACCGGCATGCTGCAGATGACCGTGGCCAGCGCGCTGGCCACCAGCGGTCACGCCCCGGTATCGGTGGTTCCGGTGTATATCGGCTACGACCGGGTGATGGAGGTCAAGGGCTACTTCGACGAACTGCGCGGCACGCGCGTCAAGAAGGGCGAGACCATGGGGGATCTCGTGCGCGGTTCCACCCGGGTGCTCAAACGTAAATATGGCCGTGTGTTCGTCTCCTTTGGCGCGCCGATCGAGCTGCGCGGATTCGCCGATACCCACCAGCCGGACTGGCGCGAGCGCGTGGCCGAACTCGGCGTGGATTCGCGCGCCAAGTGGCTGCAGGAGTTCACGGATACGCTGGCCGCCGAGGTCATGCGCGGCATCAATGCAACCGCCACCCTCAACGCCACCGGCCTGGCTTGTCTCATCCTGCTCGGCGCCCCACAGAAGTCGGTGGCCGAGGACGAGATGATCCACAGCATGACGTTGCTGGCCCGGCTGGCGCATGTCTGCCCGTATTCCATCGATGCCAGTGCGCCCGAGCCCGACGGCGCGGCACTGCTGGCCGAGGCGGAGCCATTGATGCGGCTGATCCGGGCGCCGCACGCCTGGGGCGATATCCTGACCGTGGATTCACGCCAGGCCGTGTTGCTGACCTATACCCGCAACAACGTCATGCATCTGTTCGCGTTGCCGTCGCTGATCGCGAACTTTTTCGCCCACTTCGAGCAGCGTAACGAAAAAGCATTGCTCGACGACGCCGTCGAACTCTACCCACTGCTGGCCTCCGAGCTGTTCCTGCGCTGGCAGGCCGACGAATGCCGCTCAGCGTTGGTCGATGCGGTCGAGGGCATGATCGAATGCGGCCTGTTGTGGCGCACCGAAAAGGGGGCGCTGCGCCGCCCGGTGGCGGGCAGCCAGGCCTTTGCCGCGCTGATGAGTCTGGCGCGCATCATGCGGGAATCGCTGGAACGCTATGCCATGACCGCCATGCTGCTGAGCCACAATCTCGAGGTCGGCGTGGTCGAACGCGGTCGCTTCGAGCGCCAGTGCCAGCTCATGGCCGAGCGCATGGCACTGTTGACCGGTCGCAACAGCCCGGAATTCTTCGACGCGCGCTTGTTCCGCAACCATCTGCAGACCCTGGTCAAGGCGGGATTGCTGCGTCAGGAAGGCAACCGGCTGTATATCGACGAATCGCTGCGGCATCTGGCCGAGCATGCCTTGCGTCTGCTCGGCTCGGACATTCGCCAGACCATTGCGCACCTGACATCCATGCCGCAGCTCGAAGACGCCGCGCCGGGGCAGACGCTGGGCTGAGCCCATGACCGGCGCTGGCTCATGCGTCTGGCGCCGAGTCGATTAACGCGCGCAACGGCGTCCGGCGCGCACTGCCAGCCGGCGGCTGCCGGCCATGCCGCGGGTGCGCGCGATGCCGGGTCGTATGCCGGCGCCGGGACGGCAGACCCGGCCCATCAATGGGCCTTGCTTTGCCAGGTTTCGATTGCCGCGATCATGTGTTCGCAGGCCTGGGTCAGGCAGTGGTGGGCATCCTTGCGCTCGTCGTCGTCCAGATGCGACCAGGCCATGGCGATGTAGCGCACGCCGGGATCGAGCACGGCCTGCGCATTGATCTGGTTGTAGGCGGTCTCGAGCGCCGCCAGGCACTGGCCGATGGCGTCCGGCGGCAACTCGGCTTCCTGGAAGACCATGACGCAGGCGGCGGTCGCCGCCCTGTCGATCAGATCGGCCTTGTCGGTGGCGGCTTCGGGATGGTGCTCGCGATACAGGTCGGCGAGCCGGGTCACCATATCGACCAGCGCCAGCATGGCCGGCATGTCGTCGAACAGATACTTGTGCCCCCGCTTGGCGGCGGTTTCGGCCGCGGCCTGCAGCGCCGGCCCCACCACGCGGTGATAGGTTGCGGGATCCAGGGCCTCGGGCGGGATGGATTCAGGGTCCAGCGGCGTGTCGTTTTCGTTGCTGCTCATCGGATCACTCTGTCATGCCGTTCAAGATAAGAGGGGGGGCGGGTCGGGTCAGCTTTCCGCGATGGTGACCAGCACGCGGCCGCCACCCATGTCGCTTCGAGTCAGCTCGATCTCGCCGTTGTAGGAATGCACGATCTCGGCGGCCACCGCCAGACCGAGCCCCTGGCCTTCGCGCGTGCGGTCGGCGCGTACGCCGCGCTCGAGCAGGCGGTGCGGCTGGGATTCGCTGAAGCCGGGGCCGTTGTCGTCGACCCATAGCGACAGCATGCCCTGGTCGCTGCGCCGGGCATCCACGATCACGCGGTCCTTGCCGTACTTGGCCGCGTTGTCCATCAGCGTCCCCAGCAGTTCCGTGATGTCGCCCTCGTCCACGGGCACGCGCAGGGTCGGCGGGATTCGGATGTCGAAGCGGATGCCGGATTCGGCGTAAACCTTGGCCAATGCCCGGCCGAGGCGCTCGGCGATGGGGGCGAGCGCGAGTCGACGCGTGAGACTGCGCTTGCCGGCGGCGGCCGCCTTCTGCAGTTGATAGTCCAGGATGTCATTCATGCGTGCCAGCTGGGATCTCAGCGCGCTGCGTTGTTCGCCGGACAGCGTCGGGTCCTCGGCAATGCCGCGCAGAATGGCCATGGGCGTCTTCAGGCTGTGCGCCAGGTCGCCGAGCGCGTTGCGGTAGCGGGTCAAGCGTGCCTGGTCGTTGACCAGCATGGTGTTCAGGTTGCTGACCAGTGGCTGGATCTCGTCCGGGTACTGGCCTTCGAGACGCCGGTCGTCATCCGACTCCAGATTGGCGAGGTTGCGCGCGAGGCGGCGCAGCGGGGCCAGCCCCCAGCGCAGGATCAGCAACTCGACGATCAGCAGAATCAATGCCGAAACCGACAACAGCGTCCACAGCACGCCCTGAAAACGCTGCATTTGTTTGGCAAAGGTGGAGGTGTTCTCGGCCACGACCAGGGTATAGCGATAGTCCTTGCCGCCTTCGGTCACCCAGCGGAAGCCGAACGACAGGGTGAGCAGCTGATTGCCATTGTCGCGTTTGAGGCGCATTTGCTGCCACTGGCCGACGGCCGGCAGGGCCGGCATGTCGATGCTGCCGAGCAATGAGGGCGAATGCCAGATCATCTGTTTTTTCTTGTTGAGCACCATGGCGTAGAGGCCGGAGTCGGGGCGGGAAAGATCGGACTCCGGCAGGACCCGCGGCGCCAGGTTGAACTGGCCGTCGTTGGTGATGTCCGCGCTGCCGAGCAGGGCATAGGACAATCCCTGCAGGCGGTCGTGCTCGGCCTGCTCGGCGCGCTCGCGAACCGCGGTCTGCAAGGCGACGCCGGTCAGCCCGATAAACGCGACCAACAGCACCGCGGTCGCGGCCAGCAGCCGCGCCCGCAGTGAGTTCATCACGGCGCGGCGCTATCGGCGGTCGGCCGCGGGCGGTCGTCGCGGGCCAGGCGATAGCCGCGGCCACGCAGGGTCTCGATCGGCTTGCGCGTGCCGTCCGGATCGAGCTTGGCACGCAGGCGACGCACGAACACCTCGATCACGTTGGAGTCGCGCTCGGCGTTCTCCTCGTAGATGTGCTCGGTCAGGGCCGTCTTCGAGATCACCTCGCCGGCGTGCAGCATCAGGTACTCGAGTACGCGATACTCGTAGGCGGTCAGATCGATCGATTCCTCGCCAACGAAGACTTCCTGGCGCGAGGTGTCGAGCACGATATCGCCGGATTCCAGCCGCGGTTGGGCCCAGCCGCGCGAGCGCCGGACCAGCGCCTGAATCCGGGCCGACAGCTCTTCCGGCTGGAACGGTTTGACCACGTAATCGTCGGCGCCGGCTTCCAGGCCCTCGACCTTGTCCTGCCAGCGGCTGCGCGCGGTGAGGATCAGAATGGGGTAGTCCAGCCCGGCTTCGCGGACTTCAGCAATGATGTCCAGACCGGTCGGGCCCGGCAGGCCGAGGTCGATGATCGCGATGTCGATCGGGTATTCCTTGGCATAGAACAGGCCTTCTTCGCCTTCGCCGGTCTCGTCGACTGCAAAGCCTTCCGAGCGCAGACGCTCGCAGACCTGGGTGCGCAGTTCGACATCGTCTTCGATCACCAGAGCTCGCATGCGTGCTTACCTTGCGGCCGGGGTCAACGGCGTGCGTCGATATCCACCACGCGAACCCGGCCATTTTCCAGAAGTTTCACCCGATAGTAAGGCCCGCCCGGTCCGTGTTCCAGTATCACGTTGAGCACGCGCCCGCCGAAGCGGTGGCGGGCGCGTTGCGCGGCCTGCTCCGGCGTGATCGCCGGGCGTTGCCGTTTCTCGCTGTTCTGGCGCTGTTGCCGGCGACGGTCGTTGTCGCCATGCGGGCCGTTGGCGTGGTCCGGCCGGGCATGAAAGTCGGTTCGCAGCAGCAGGCTGGCGTCGCCGCGCGGCGGGGTCGAACGGGTCGCCGGATCGGCCGCCGCGTTGACCGCATACGCAAGCAGCGCCAGCGCGCACATCAGCACATAGGCCAACTCGCGCGGGCCGATCGACCGCTGCATCATGCCGACGCGCCGGGCCGGGCATGCGGGCGGACGATGCATCAATAGCCCGATTGCTGGCGTTGTCGACACTGCTGGTAACGATTGTCGGCCATGCGGTTGGCGTTCCAGTTGCCCGCGGCCACACCGGCGGCAGCCCCGGCGCCGGTGGCGATATCCTGGCCGGTACCGCTACCGAACTGATTGCCGACCAGCCCGCCGAGCGCGCCACCGAGCGCTGCCTGTCCCAGCGGGCTGGTCAGACTGCGCACGAGCACATTGCGATTATCCGGAGCGTTGGCGCAGGCATAACGCCCGCCGGGCACGGCGTTGAATATCGGATCCACCTGCGGGCCGTTCCGTGTGGCGCAGGCGGCCAGAGCGAGTACGGCACCGATCAGAGCCGTCGACAGGATGGGGCGGAGCGAATTGCGCATGGTCGAGCCTCGTTTCGACGCGAAAATACAAGGCCAGCGCTGAATCGATCCTGAAGCGAGGTCGTGGTCTCGTTGTCGTCGGCAACCGGCAGCGGCCGTTCCCGCCGGCCGGTCCGGGCGCCCCGCCAGTGAGCGCCGCGCGATCTCGTATGTCGCCGTCACAGGCTCTACACTGCGCGCCATGGAGATCGCGGGTTATCGTTTCCCCAATGCACTGGCGCTGGCACCGATGGCCGGGGTGACCGACCGCGTGTTCCGGCGCCTGTGTCGCGGCTTCGGCGCGTCGCTGACGGTAGGCGAGATGGTTTCGGCTCGCACGGAATTGCGCGCTACCCGCAAGTCGCGGCTGCGGCTGGATTTCTCGGGCGAGCCCGCGCCCCGGGTCATCCAGATTGCCGGAGGCGATGCGACCGATCTGGCCACGGCGGCGCGTATCAACGCCGACGCCGGGGCCGACATCATCGACATCAATATGGGCTGCCCGGCCAAGAAGGTCTGTCGCAAGGCGGCCGGCTCGGCGCTCATGGCCGATACCGACAATGTGGCCCGGATTCTGGAGGCCGTGGTGGCGGCCTCGCCGGTACCGGTCACACTGAAGATGCGCACCGGCATCTCGGCCGATCGAATCAACGCGGTCGCCATCGCGAAGCGGGCCGAGCAGGCGGGCATTGCCGCGCTGGCCGTACACGGGCGAACCCGGGATCAGCATTATCGCGGGGTAGCGGAGTACGCCACCATCGCGGCGGTCGCGGCCTCGGTTTCGATTCCGGTCTGGGCCAACGGCGATGTGGATTCGGTCGATCGCGCGCGCGAGGTGCTGGCGGCAACCGGCGCCGACGGCCTGATGATCGGGCGCGCGGCCGGTCGCCGCCCATGGCTGTTTCGTGAGCTGGCCGCCGCCATGGCGGGCAGGGTGGCGGTCGCGCCGGATCTGGCGGACGAGGCCGAAATCGTTCTGGGGTTGATCGAACAGGTGCACGATTTCTACGGTGAACAACAGGGGGTGCGGGTGGCCCGCCGGCACATCGGCTGGCTGTGCGAGCGCCGCGCGCCGCATCCGGCCCTGTACATGGATCTGATGACCGCGGCGAGCGCGGCGCGCCAGATCCGCCTGATCGAGCGTTACTTCGACGCGGCGGCTGCCGTGGCCTGGCGCGATGTGAGTTGATCCAGATCAGGTCCCGAGTGCCGGACCGGCGTTAATCTGGTGGTATGCCCGGCACTCGATCGGGTCGTGTCCGGATCACGCAGGGAACACTGCCATGAGCTACAAGAGTCTGATCATTGCCATCACGGAGGTCTCGCTGGATCGCGCCGCGATCAATCAGGCCGCCGCGCTGGCCGCGCGCTTCGACGCCCACCTGACCGGCTTGTACGTCTACGAGCCGCCGTATTATCGCTACCCGTTGGCCTACCCGAATATCGCCGATGTCGATCCCGAGGCCGCCAGCGGCCGGGATGAAGCGACCCTGGCGGCTCGCGAGGCCTTCGAGGCCGCCTGTCGGGCGGAAGGCGTGGAAACCAACGAATGGCGTTTCGTGCGGGGGGAAACGCTGAATACGCTGGCGCTGCATGCGCGTTATGCGGATGCACTGGTCATGAGCGGCGGCGATCTCGCGGCGCGGCTCGCGATCGTGTCGTCGCGCCCGGTGATCGCGGTGCCGGAAGCCGACCGGGACCGACCCCTGGGCCAGCGCATCATGTTGGCCTGGAACGCCAGCCGCGAGTCGACCCGGGCCGCGACGGCGGCGCTGCCGCTGATGGCGCGCGCCGAACAGGTGTGCGTGCTGGTGATCGATCCGGATGGCTCTGCCCATCGCCGCCTGGGCGACAATCCCGGCGCCGACATCGCGTTGTATCTGGCGCGGCACGGCATCGAGGCCGAAGTGCGTCTTGCGGACAGCGACAGTGTCGGTGTGGCCGATACGCTGCTCACCGAAGCGATCGAGATGAACGCCGATCTGGTCTGCATGGGCGCCTACGGCCACTCGCGGCTGCGCGAACTGGTGCTGGGCGGGGTGACGCGGGATGTGATCGACGCGCCGCCCCCGGTGCCGTTGTTGCTGGCGCACTGAGCCCGGCCTGCCCGCGGGCGGCGCCAGCCGCGCATCAATGTGCGTCTGGCGTCTCCCGTGCGGCCAGCTGGCTGCGCAGCGTGCGGATTTCGTCGATCAACTCCAGCGCCAGTGCGATGCCCGAGGCGTTGAGGTCGAGATCCTGTGCCAGCCGGCGCGCGGTGTGCACGCGCGGCAGTTGCGCGATGGCGAAGCGCCACTGGCGTTCGCGCGGCGCGACCGGATCGAGCACGCCATGCTCGACCAGCAGGGCGACCCATTCCGCATGGACGCCGCAGGACCGGCAAAGTTCGGCGAAGGTCAGTGTCTCGCCATGGTCGACGAGCTCGCAGGTCAGCGTATAGCGCGTGTCTTGCATGTCAGACCCCCAGTGTCTTGCGGGGATTGAAGTCGCTCTCGCGCGCCAGGCGCTCGTAGAGCGTACGGGTCTCGTCGTCGAGGCGTTCCGGCAATACGATCTTGAGGATGGCGATCAGATCGCCCGGCGTCTTGCCCGGCATGCCGCGGCCTTTCAGACGCAGTCGCCGGCCGGCGTTCGAGCCGGCCGGAATCTTGAGATCGACCGGCCCGGCCGGCGTCGGGGTCTTGACCGTCGCGCCGAGCGCGGCTTCCCAGGGGGCAACCGGCAGCTCGAGGATCAGGTTGCGGTCGTCCAGACGGAACAGGGGATGGGGGCGGAATTCGATCTCGAGATACAGGTCGCCAGCGTCGCCGCCACCGAGGCCGGGCATGCCCTGGCCGCTCAGCCGGAGCTGCTGGCCGGCACGCACGCCCTTGGGGATGTTCACCCGCACGGTGCGTTCGCGGTTGACGACGCGGCCTTGCGCATCGACTTCCGGCACGCGCAGCGACAACATTTTCTGCCCCCCCTGAAACGCGTCCTCCAGATCCAGCGCGATGCGAGCGGTCTGGTCCTGGCCGCGCATGGCGCCTCCTGCGGAGGCCCCGGGGCCCCGGTTGCTCGCGGCCCGGAATCCGCCGCGGCCGAAAAGGGATTCGAAGAAATCGCTGAAATCGCCGGCATCGGCACCGGTATAACCGCCGCCGTGAAAATCGAAGTTCGATTCCCAGCCCGGCGGTGGCTCGAAGCCGGCCCCGTCGTCGCCGGGCGCGCCCGCGCGCGGGCCGCCGCCGCGGCCGAGCTGGTCGTAGGCGGCGCGTTTTTCCGGATCCTTGAGCACCTCGTAGGCTTCGTTGGCCTCGCGGAACTTCTCGGCGGCGCCTTCCTCGCTGCTCACGTCCGGATGATACTTGCGGGCGAGCTTGCGGTAGGCCCGCTTGATGTCGTCTTCACTGGCGTCGCGCTCGACGCCGAGAATCTTGTAATAGTCCTTGTATTCCATAGGCCCGGATACGACTTTCGGCGTGGATACGATGGCTCGATTATAGGCCGGTGGCGCGGTCCTGTGGACCCGGGCCACCGGCGTTTTCAGGCACCGATCAGCGTGGGCACGGGCAGGCGTCGCAGCATCTCGTAGGTGGTGCCGCCGAGGAAGAACTCACGCAGCCGCGAGTGGCCGTAGGCCCCCATGCACAACAGGTCGGCGCCGCGTTCATCCACCTGCGCACACAACGCCTCGGCGACCGATCGCCCGCGGCAGCCGACCCGAGAGATGTCGACGGATACGCCGTGGCGGGCCAGATAAAGCGCGATATCGGCACCGGGCTCCTCGCCGTGCGGCGACACCCAGGCATGGTTGTCGTCGACCACGAGCAGAGTCACCGACTCGGCATCCTGCAGCAGCGGCAGGGCGCCGCTGATGGCGCGCTGTGCCTCGCGCGACGCATTCCAGGCGAGCACGACATGTCGGCCGAGGTCGGCGAACGGTGCATCGCTGGCCGGCAGGACCAGTACGGGCCGGGCCGAAGCCTGGGCGACGAGGGCGGCGGTGTCGGCGCTCGTATGGTCACGATCGGACGGCGCCGGGCGGCCGAGCACGACCAGATCGTGTGTCCGTGCTTCCTCGGCGATCAGGTCCGCGGTCTGGCGCCCGGCCAGGTCCGCCGTGCGATAGCGCCAGTCGTGGTCGGCCACATGCCGCGCCTCGACGCGTTCGGCGAAGGCGCGAGCCAGGTCCGTATCCCGGTCGCGCGCGGCCGCGTCGTCCTCGGCGACCACGGTCGGTGACGGCGCCACCGGATACTCGCCGGTGGCGACATAGCTGTTGTAGGTCGGGACATGGGTATGCAGCCCGGTGACATGGGCTCGCCAGCGCGCTGCCAGGACGGCGGCAGTGTCGGTGAACACGGCCTGGCTGGGCGTGTCCTGGACATGGGCGAGAAGGCTGGCGTAGCGCATGACGGGGCGTTCGGTTGGGGGTCTATCGGCGTCATCATGCCATGCGCGCCCCGGCTGACGATTGACCTGAATCAAGCGCCCTCGGGCGGCGCCGGCAAGACCGCACCGACTTGATCTGTGTCAACCCGCCCGGGCGGTCACGGGCCTAGATTCGCTCCCGGATTCATTCGACCAAGGGAGTACATCATGCACAGAAATACCTGGATCGGCGCCGGTGCGGGGCTGGCGCTCGTGCTGGGCGCGAGCGCCGCGAATGCGGCCCCCGTCTGGCACGCGGGCGACGTGATCGTGCGCGGCGGCGCCAGCGCCGTGGTTCCCGACGAACAGACCCACCGTAAATCCGGCACGCTGGCGCCGGCGCTGGCGGGCACCCATGTCGCGGTCGGCAACGACGTGAAGCCGAGCGTGACACTGGCCTACATGATCACCGATCACATCGACGTCGAATTGCTGGCGGCCTGGCCGTTCAAGCATGACGTGAAGTTGCAGGGCGGCGCGCTGGGCGGGACCGATCTCGGCTCCATCAAGCACCTGCCGCCCACGCTGAGCTTCGATTATCACTTCGAGACCGGCACGCCGTTGTCGCCCTATGTCGGCGTGGGCGTGAATTACACGCTGTTTTTCGACGAGCATGTTCACCGTCAGGCGGCCGCCGCGGGGGTGACCGGGCTCGATCTGAGCAATTCGTTCGGCCCCGCCGCCCAGGTCGGCCTGGATTACCGGATCGGCGATCACTGGCTGGTGAACGCCAACGTGCGCTACATAAGCATCGATACCAATGCGCACGTCGACACCGCCGGCGGCGGGCACACCAAGGTGAACCTCGATATCAATCCGTGGGTGTACACGGCAGCGGTGGGCTATCGCTTTTAAAGGATGAGCGGGTACCCGGGCGACTCCGGATCGGGCAGAGCCACGATCCGGAGCGCCCTGCGGGCCGGTCGGGTTATTGGTCGGCCACCCAGGCGCCGCGCGTGGCCCATGCTTCCAGCGCGTCGAAATCGAGAACCGCGACATCCGCACGATCCACGGCGATGATCCGGCATTCCTGCAGTCGGCGCAGTACGCGGCTGACGGTTTCGATACGCATGCCGAGAAAGTTGGCCAGATCGGCGCGCTTCATCGACAGGCGGATCGGCGAGGCCGGCAATCCGCGCATCTTCCTCCGCCGCGACAGGCTCAGCAGCAGCGTCGCGATCCGGCCTTCGCTGCTCTTGCGGCCCAGAGTCAGCAGAAGCTGCTCGTCATCGGACAGGGCATGGCTCATCAGGCGCATGAGCTGGCGGCGCAGGCCGGGCACCTCGTCGACCAGGTGATCGAGTTGATCGAACGGAATGCGACAGATCTGGCTGTCCTCGAGTGCAGTCGCCGTGCAGTGGTGAACTTCATCGCCCATGCCGTCCAGGCCGAGCAGATCGCCGGGATAGTAGAAGCCCATGATCTGTTCCAGGCCTTCGGCGTCGATCATCGAGGTCTTCATGGCCCCCGAGCCCACCGCGTACAGGGCGCTCAACCGGTCGCCCTGGGTGAACAGTTCGGTGCCGCGGGCCAGCGGCCTGCCGACATCCACCAATGTTTCCAGGCGCTGGATATCGCCCGTGCCGAGCCCGTAGGGCAGGCACAAATGCGCCAGCGAGCAGCGGCCGCAGGCCTGCTGGACGTCGTCAAGATGTCGGAATGTCGCCGGCATGTACGGCTCCGGTCGACGGTGGGAGGGATAGCCCATCACTGTACCCAAAAATTCGTTCGGATCGGAGGTGTCCAGTCCACCATCATGTTGTGCGCGTCAGATTGATGATTGATCCAGATCAACGCTGTTGATCGGGTGACCGATTAGTGTGGCCCCCGTCTGCTTCGACCGGCGGCTCGGCCGCACCGCATGATGAGCCATTCCGCTGCCACGCCCACGCTTGTCTGGTTGAAATCCAACCGGGCGCATATCCGTCGCCCGGTCGCGATCACGGTCGGCCTCGGCCTGGCCGGCGGCCTGCTGCTGATCGTTCAGGCGAGCGTGCTGGCGCATCTGGCCAATGCGGTGATTTTCGACGGCGCGGCATTGCCCGCGCTGGTGTGGCTGCTGGCCGGGCTGGCCGCGATCGTGCTGGTGCGGGCCGGGCTGGTCTATTTGGCGCAACAGGCCGCCTTTGCCGCCGGGCGTGCCATCAAGACCGAGATCCGGGCCCGGCTGGTGGCCCGGCTGGCCGGGCGCGGCATCGTCTGGCAGCGCAGCCAGGCCACCGGCGATCTGGTCAACACGCTCAGCGACGGGGTCGAGGCACTGGAAGCCTACTATGCCCGCTATCTGCCGCAGAGCGCGCTGGCCGCGCTGGTGCCGTTGGCGATTCTTGCCGTGATCGCGCCCATCGACTGGATCTCCGGGCTGATCCTGGTGGTGACCGCGCCGCTGATCCCGGTATTCATGATTTTCATCGGGCGCGGCGCCGAAAAGCTCAACCAGCGCCAGTGGCGGCGCATGGGGGTGTTGTCGGGGCATTTCCTGGACGCGTTGCAGGGGCTGACCACGCTCAAGCTATTCAATCTCGGTGCGCGCGAAGCCCGGCTGATCGCGAAGCTGTCGGATGAATACCGCCTGGCCACGATGCGCGTGCTGCGGCTGGCGTTCGTGTCGTCGCTGGTACTCGAATTCCTGGCCACGGTCAGCATCGCCATGGTGGCGGTATTGATCGGGTTTCGTCTGCTCTGGGGCGATATCGGCTTCACCTCCGGTTTCCTGGTGCTGCTGCTGGCGCCCGAGTTCTATCTGCCGCTGCGCAACATGGGCACGGTCTACCACGCGCGCATGGAAGCCATCGGCGCCGCCGAGGGGATCGTCGCCCTGCTGGATGCCCCCGTCGATGCGAATCCGGGCAGCCGTTGCGACGGGCTGGTGGCCGGGCGCGCGCCGGCTGTCGTGCTCGATGCGGTGTCGTACGCCTACCCGGACGGCACCCAGGCGCTGACCGGTGTGGATCTGTCGATCGCGCCGGGCGAGACGGTGGCCATCGTCGGCGCCTCGGCGGCGGGCAAGAGCACGCTGGCACTGGTGCTCATGGGGCTGCTCGCGCCGACAACCGGCCGCGTCACGGTGGATGGCATCGATCGCGCGACGTTGGCCCCCGACTACTGGCGGCGTTGGTGTGCCTGGGTACCCCAGCAGCCGCGGTTGTTCCATGGCAACGTGCGCGACAACCTCACGCTCGGCGCGATCGAGGTGCCGGACGATGTCCTGTGGCAGGCACTGGAGCGTGCCCAGGCGCGGGCGTTCGTGGCCGCGCTGCCGGACGGTCTCGATACGCCGATCGGCGAACGCGGGGTGCGCTTGTCCGGCGGCGAAGCCCAGCGGCTGGCCATCGCCCGGGCGTTCGCGGCCGCCGCACCCTTCGTGGTGGTCGACGAAGCCAGCGCGCATCTGGACGCCCCCAACGAACAGGCGCTGACGGCGGCGCTCGGCGAGCTGGGCGCGGATCGCAGCCTGGTGGTCATCGCGCATCGTCTGGCCACCGTCCGCGAGGCCGATCACATCGTGGTGCTGGATGCCGGCCGGGTGGTCGAGACCGGCCACCATGAGGCGCTGGTGGCGGCCGGCGGGCGGTATGCCGCCATGCTCGCGGAGGGCCGGCATGAGTGATCTGCGCTGGTGGCTGCAACTCGCCCGGCCGTATCGCGGGGCGTTTGCGCTCGGCGTCGTGCTCGGCATTGTCACGGTCGCCTCCAACATGGCGTTGCTGGCCGTTTCCGGCTGGTTCATTGCCAGCATGGCGGCGGCCGGGCTGGCCGCCGCCGACATGAATTACTTCACGCCGGCCGCGGCCATCCGCGGCCTGGCGATCGCGCGCACCGGCGGACGTTATCTGGAACGGCTGGTCACCCACGACGCCACGTTGAAGCTGCTGACTGGCCTGCGGGTGTGGTTCTACCGCCAGGTCGAGCCGTTGTCGGCGCATCAGTTGTCCGGCCTGCGCAGCGGCGATCTGCTGGCCCGCGTGCGGGCCGATATCGACACGCTGAGCGCGGTCTATCTGCAGTTGATTCTGCCGGTGACCGTGGGCGTGGTCTGTGTGGCGGGGGCGGTCGCGGTCTGGGCCTGGTACAGCGTGGCGGTGGCCCTGGCCAACCTGGCGCTGCTGCTGATGGCCGGGGGGCTGTTGCCGTGGTGGGTGGCACGCGCCGGGCGCGCGCCGGGGGCGCAGTCGGTGGCGATCGCCGCCCGGCTCAAGGCCCAGCTCGTGGACATGGTCGAAGGTCTGGGCGAATTGGTGGTGTTCGACGCCTTCGCCGCGCGTGAATGCAAGGTCGCCGCGTTGACCGCGGCCCATCTGGACAGCCAGGCGCGTCTTTCGCGCCTTACCGGGCTCGGCCAGGCCGGCATGCTGCTGTTGATCAATGCGGCGGTACTGGCCTCGATCGGGCTGATCGTGCCGGCGATTCGTACCGGCGCGGCGGCGCCGATCGATTTCGCGCCGGTCGTGCTGCTGGTGCTGGCGAGCGTCGAGGCCGTGACCCAGATGCCCGCGGCCTGGCAGGCGCTGGGCCAGCTCCAGGCCGTAACCCGCCGGCTGCGCGCCTTCGAGTCGCTGCGTCCGGCCATCGTCGAACCCGAGACGCCGCGGCCGGCGCCGGTCGATCACCGTTTGGTGTTCGAGCATGTCTTCGTCCGCCACGCGCCGGATACACCCTGGGCACTGGCTGATGTATCGCTTTCGATCGCACCCGGTGAGCGCGTCGCGATCGTCGGCGCCAGCGGGGCGGGCAAGAGCAGCCTGGTGCATTTGCTGACCCGGATGACGCTGCCCGAGCGGGGTCAAGTGACTTGGGGCGGCGCCCCCGTGACGGCGTATCGCAGCGCCGATCTTCGGGCCGCGATCGCGCTGGTGCCGCAACGTATCTACCTGTTCCACGCCACGGTGACCGACAACATCGCCGTGGGCGACCCGGACGCCGACGAAAACGCGATCATCGCCGCCGCGAGGGCCGCCGCCATTCATGACGAAATCATGGCGTTGCCCGAAGGCTACGCCACGCTGGTCGGCGAGGAAGGACTGCGCCTGTCCGGCGGCCAGATCCGCCGTATCGGTATCGCCCGCGCGCTGCTGCGCGACGCCCCGGTGGTGATCATGGACGAGCCCGGCGAAGGGCTGGACGGCGCCACCGGCGCGCGGCTGTGGTCCGCGGCCGCCGCCCGCCTGTCCGGCCGGACGCTGATTGTGGTGTCGCATCAGCCGGAATGGGTGGCCCACTGCGAGCGCGTGATCGTGCTCGATCGCGGGCGGGTCGTGGGCGACGGCGCGCCGGGCGATCTGGCCGAGACCTGTGCCGAATATCGTCGTCTGACCCGTCCGGGTTATCGCCTTGATTCAGATCAACGACCCGCCGCCGGGACCCTTTTAACCTTGCCCTGAACGGCCGCTGTCTGGCCGGGCCGCCTTGATCGGAGACGTGACCGATGCACTCCCTGGATACTGTTGTCGACCTATCGCGCTGGCAGTTTGCTGCCACCGTGCTCTACCACTTCATATTCGTGCCGCTCACCCTCGGGCTGAGCATGCTGCTGGCGGCCATCGAGACGGTGTATGTCATCACCGGTCGCTCGATCTACCGCCAGATGACACACTTCTGGAGCAAGCTGTTCGCGATCAACTTCGCGCTCGGCGTGGCCACCGGGCTGACCATGGAGTTCCAGTTCGGCACCAACTGGTCGACCTATTCGCACTTCGTGGGCGATATCTTCGGCGCGCCGCTGGCCATCGAGGGCCTGATGGCGTTCTTCCTCGAATCCACGATGGTCGGGTTGATGCTGTTCGGCTGGGGCAAGCTGTCGCGCGGCAAGCATCTGCTGGTGACCTACATGGTCGCACTCGGCTCGAACCTGTCGGCGCTGTGGATTCTGATTGCCAACGGCTACATGCAGTCGCCGGTGGGGTCCACGTTCAACCCCGCCACCATGCGCATGGAGTTGACCAGCTTCACCAATCTGGTGTTCAACCCGGACGCCCAGGCCAAGTTCGTGCACACCAGCATCGCCGGCTATCTGACCGCGGCGATGTTCGTGCTGGGCATCAGTGCCTTCTACATGCTGCGCAAGCGCCACATCGAGCTGGCCAAGCGCTCGTTCCGGATGGCGGCCCTGTTCGGTATTTTCGCCAGTATCGCGGTGATCTGCCTGGGCGATGCGCTCGGCTTCATCAACGGCGAGGACCAGCCGACCAAGCTGGCGGCGATGGAAGGGCTGTGGAAGACCGCGCCGGCACCGGCGGGCTTCAACGTGATCGCCTGGCCCAACCAGGCGGCACAGAAAAACGAGTTCGAGCTGCAGATTCCGTATCTGCTCACGCCGCTGGTCACACACAGCTTCAGCAAATCGATCCCCGGCGTGGACGATCTGGAAAAACAGGCCGCGCAGCGTATTCGCAACGGCATCCCCGGGCTGGTGGCGCTCAAGACCCTGCGTGAGCACCCGAACGACGCGGCCGCCCGCGCCCGGTTCAATGCGCACAAGGACGATCTCGGCTATGCCCGGCTGGTCCAGCGCTACGCGCCGAACGTCGCCCATGCCACCGATGCCCAGATCGAAAAAGCCGCGCGTGACGCCATCCCGCCGGTGGCGCCCGTGTTCTGGAGCTTCCGGATCATGGTGGCCGCCGCGTTCTTGATGCTGGCCTTCCTGATCCTGGCGGTGAATTATTCGCTGCGCGGCACGATCGCCGACAAGCGCTGGTTCCTCAAGGTCGCACCCTGGATGATCCCGGTCCCCTTCATCGCCAACGAGGCGGGCTGGCTGGTCGCGGAGCTCGGACGCCAGCCCTGGACGGTCTACGAGCAGCTGCCGACCTGGGTTTCGGCCTCGACCCATTCGGTCGGCTACATGATCTTCTCGCTGACCGGCTTCGTGCTGCTGTATTCGATCTTCATCGTCATCGAGATGTTCCTGATGGTGAAGTACATCCGGCTCGGGCCGGACGATCCCGACGACGGCCATGGCCAGACTGAGCCGGCCACCCCACCCCGCATGTCGCAGTGGAGCGAGGCATAAATCATGGATGCGTATGTTGTACTCAAATTGATCTGGTGGGCGCTGCTCGGCGTCCTGCTGATCGGCCTGGCCGTGATGGTGGGCATGGACATGGGCGTCGGGGCGGCACTGCGCTATTTCGGGCGCACCGATGGCGAGCGGCGTGCGGCGATCAACATGATCGCCCCGCACTGGGACGGCAACCAGGTGTGGTTCATCCTGGGCGGCGGCGCGGTGTTCGCGGCCTGGCCGACGATCTATGCCACCGCGTTTTCCGGCTTGTATGTGGTCATGCTGCTGCTGCTGTGGGCGATGATCGTGCGGCCGCTCGGCTTCGAATACCGCAGCAAGATGCCCAGCATGGGCTGGCGCAATCTGTGGGACTGGACATTGTTCATCTCCGGCGCGGTGCCGATGATCGTGTTCGGCGCGGCCATGGGCAACATGCTCGAGGGCGTGCCCTTCCACTTTTCCTGGGACATGGTGTCGTACTACACCGGCAGCTTCATCACGCTGTTCAATCCGTTCGCGATTCTGTGCGGGCTGGTGTCGCTGGCGCTGGCGCTGTATCAGGGATCGACCATGATCATGGGCCGCGGCGAAGGCGTGATCCGTGAGCGTGCGATGCGCCTGGCCACGGTCAGCGGCCCGGCCGCGCTGGTGCTGTTCACCATCGGCGGCGTCTGGGTCGCATTCATACACGGCTATGTGATCACCGCGGGCGCCGATCCGGGTGGGGCCGCGCTCCCGTTGAACAAGACGGTGGTTCGCGAAGCCGGCGCCTGGCTGCATAACTACGGCGCCGTGCCGGCGCTGTGGGCGATCCCGGGGCTGGTTTATGTCGCGATCGTGGCGGGCGTTGTTGCCGCGCGCCGCGGCGCGGCGATCGTCGCCTGGTGGGCGGGGGCCGTCGCCTGGGCGGCGACCATCGGCACCGTGGGCGCGGCCATGTTCCCGTTTCTCATGCCGTCGTCGAGCAACCCGAGCCAGAGCCTGACGGTCTGGGATGCGTCATCCAGTGCCGGCACGCTGGGCTGGATGCTGGTGTTCACGCTGATCTTCGTGCCGATCATCCTCGTCTACACCAGCTGGGCGTTTTACGTGATGCGGGGCAAGGTCACACCGGCCTCGATAGAAAACGACGACCACGCCTACTAGGAGAGCGTCATGAAAACCGTATTGCAACTCATCTTCTGGTTGCTCGTGGCCTTTGTCGCCCTGTTCCTGGCCATCGTGCTGGGCGAGCGCGGCGCCTGGTACCTGGCCTGGGTGCTGGGCACGGTCATGATCATCCTGATTGCCGTGGCCGGCACGGTCATGCTCGATGCGCGCTATGAGGACGAGCCGCTCGAGTAAAACGAGAGGGGAGAGGCAGGGGCTGCCGAGGCGTGGGGCAAAACCTTGGCGGGCCCCAAAAAGGGAGCGGGAGAACGCCGGGCGACCGCCCGGCGTTTTTTTTGTCCGTTGTGCCTGCGCTCAGACCGCGCCACCGCCGCCGGCGGGCGGGCCGCCCATGCCGTAGATGGCCGCGCCGCCGATCAGCCAGGCGATCAGCAGCTGGATGACCCAGCCGATCACCACTACGCCGATCGCGCGCCAGGTGTTGTCGTAGTCGAGTGCCTGGCGTACCGCGACGATCATGGCGACCAGCATCCAGATCGAAACCACCAGCGCGACCAGGCCGCCGAGCACCGGCACGATCTCGAACAGGCGCAACAGGCCGGGTGAGGCGGCGAAGCCCATGGTGCGCAACAGTTGGCCGATATCGGCCTCGGTCTGGGCCTGCGGCAGCATCTTGGTGCCGACGAACCAGACAATCACCGCCCAGATCACCCAGCCCAGCAGCGCCCCCACCAGCGCCAGGATCAGGCCGCCGAAACCGGCGTGGCCGAGCGCGCCGATGCCGGCCGCGATCGAGGCCAGGATGACGACACCGGCGGCCTGCCCGGTGGCCGCGCTGTCATGTTCGACTTCCTCGTAGATCGGCACCTCAAGCCTGGCGGCGCCGACCATGCGTTCAATGAATCCACTCATGTAATGATCTTGGTTTGCGTGAACGCGTCACAGCGTGGCGCAAACCGTCGGTGAAGACCAGCCGGCCCGCGTGACCGCGGGCCGCCCCGGCCGCGGCAATTCTCGATTGCCCTGTCCGCGACAGCCGCTTACGCTAGCAGCACATGTTTCGATCAGGGTGACCAGCCTGCGCGCTCTATTGCTCATCAACCGCGAATCGCGCCAGGGCGAGGCCAATGCGCGGGCTGCGGTCGAACACCTGGCCGCGCGCGACGTCGACGTCGTCGAGGCCCGCTTCGACCGGCCGGACCACGTGCCGGCCGCCATCCACCGCCAGGCGGGGGATGTCGATGTGGTGGTGCTCGGCGGCGGTGACGGGACGCTCAATCTGGCGTCGAAGGCGATGCTGGACTGCGGCAAGCCGATGGCCGTGCTGCCACTCGGCACCGCCAACGATTTCGCCCGGACGCTATTGATACCCACCGATCTGGCCGCAGCCTGCGACAACGTGGTCGACGGCATCGATCATGGCATCGATCTGGGCCAGTGCAACGACGTCTATTTCCTTAACGTCGCCAGTATCGGTCTGGCCGTGCGGGCTTGTGAGTACCGCTCCGATACGGCCAAGAAATGGCTGGGTTCTCTCGGCTACGCCACCAATGTTTTCTCCGCGGTGCGGGATACCGAAGCCTTTCGGGCCGAAGTCCGTTTCGAGGGGCGCAGTGAACATCTCGAATCGATTCAGATTGCCGTCGGCAACGGGCGCTATTTCGGCGGAGGGCTGGCGGTGGCCAGCGACGCCGCGCTCGACGATGGCCGGCTTGATCTGTATAGCCTCAAGCCGCAGCCGCTGCCCTCGCTGATCGCGATGCTGCCGGGGCTGGTGCGCGGGCCGCACAAGGCCATGCAGGGCGTGCAGCTGTTCGAGAGCACGGCGTTCGAGATTCACACCGAGCAGCCGATGGCTATCAACACCGATGGCGAGATTCTCACGGCCACGCCCGCGACCTTCCGGGTGTGGCCGCGGGTGCTGACCGTCAAGGTGCCGCGTGCGTACATTGATCGTTACGGTCGCGCCAAGCCGGCCTCGGCCGCGTAGGTGTCCGGTGACGCGTGCGCCCGAACGATTCACCGATGCCGAGGCGCTGGTCGACTGGCTGATCGGGCGCGTCGGTCGCAGGCTGTGTGTGGGTGCGCCGTTGGGGCTGGGCAAGGCCGCGACACTCATGAACGCGCTGTATCGGCGCGCCTGTGCCGACCCGGCCATTGATCTGACCTTCATCACGGCGCTTTCACTGGATGTGCCCGAGCCGTCCGGCGATCTCGAACGCCGGTTGATGGGGCCGATCGTCGAGCGCGTGTTCGGCGACTATCCGGGGCTGGATTATCTGCGCGATCTCAAGCGCGGCGCGCTGCCGGCCAACGTTACCGTATCGGAGTTTTTCTTCCAGCCCGGCGCCATGCTCGGCAACACCTATGCCCAGCGCCATTATCGCTCGGTGAACTACACCCACGCGGCGCGCGATCTGCTCGATGCCGGGGTGAACGTCCTTATGCAGATGGTCGCGCCCGGCATTCGCGATGACGAAATCTCGTTGTCGTGCAACACCGATGTCACGCTGGATCTGATGCCGGTCGTCGAGCGCATGCGCGAGGCCGGCACCGCGCCGCTGATCGTCGGCCAGGTCAACCGCCGGTTGCCGACCATGACCCGCAGCGCGCTGGTGTCCAGCCGCCGGATGGATGCATTGTTCGAGGGCCCTGCCGCCGACTTCAAGCCGTTCGGCGCGCCGGCCGCGCCCGTGCCCGACGCCGATTACGCCATTGCCGCACGCGTGGCGGCGCTGGTGGCCGACGGCGGTACGCTACAGATCGGCATCGGCAGTCTGTCCGATGCCATCGCCTATTGCCTGGCGCTGCGCCACAACGACAATGCCCGCTTTCGCCGGCTGATCGGGCGCATGCCGGCGACCGCCGCCGAACACGTCCTGGTCGATCGCCATGCCGGTCGGGGCGTGTTCGAGCGCGGGCTCTATGGCTGTACCGAAATGCTGGTGGATGCCTATCTGCAGCTGCATCGCGCCGGGGTGATCAAGCGCGCGGTCTACGACGACCTGACCGTCCAGACCCTGCTCAACGCTGGCGCCATCGACGAGGCCGTCGGTCCGCGCACGCTCACCGCGTTGCAGGATGCCGGCGCGATCGATGGCCAGCTCAGCGCGGATGATGTCGCGTATCTGAAGTCCATCGGCGTGTTTCATGCCGGGGTGGTGTGGCTGGACCGGCACCTGTCCGCTGGCGACCACGAGCCGCCGATCGCGGCGAATCTGGCTGATCGCGACGCCCGGAGCGAGATCGAGGCGCGTTGTCTGGGCACGCATCTGGCCGGGGCGACGCTGGTCCACGGCGGTTTCTTTCTCGGGCCGAACGACTTCTATCAACGCCTGCGCGATCTCGACGCCGACACGCGCGAGCGTTTCCACATGACCAGCGTCGGCGAGATCAATCATCTGTACGGCCACGAGGCGCTCAAGCGCGCCCAGCGCACCGACGCGCGCTTTATCAACACCGCGCTCAAGGCTTCGCTGGACGGCGCGGTGGCGTCCGACGGCCTCGAGTCGGGGCAGGTCCTGTCCGGCGTGGGCGGGCAATACAATTTCGTGGCGCAGGCGCACGAACTGGCGGGCGCGCGTTCGATTGTCTGCGTACGCGCGGTGCGGTCGGGGGCGAGCGGGCCCGAATCCAACATCGTGGCACGCTACGGCTACAACACCATCCCGCGCCACCTGCGCGACATCGTGGCCACCGAGTACGGCGTGGCCGACCTGCGCGGCAAGACCGACGAAGACGTCGCCATCGCCCTGATCGAAATCGCCGACGCCCGTTTCCAGGACGAACTGCGCGCGGCCGCGGTGGCCGCCGGCAAGCTATCGCCGCGTTATCGCATCCCCGCGGCGGCCCGGGCCAACATGCCGGCGGCCGTGCATGACTGGCTGGCCCCGGATCGCCGCGAAGGCGGCTTTCCCCAATATCCCTATGGCTGCGATTTCACCGATATCGAGCGGGCGCTGATCGGCGCGCTGCGCTCGTTGCGCTCGGCCCCGCCGGCCCGGCTCGTCGCCGTGGTGGCCCGCAACGCGCCCAGGCTGGGCCGCGCGCATGCGGCGGCCGTCCCGTATCTCGAGCGGATGGATCTGGATCGGCCCAGGGATTGGCGCGAGCGCTGGCAGGCCCGCCTGGTGACGATGGCGCTGCTTGAATCCGGTGCCATCGACGGCCACTGAGGCCGATCGCGACACGCGCTTCAATCGCCCGGGCCGTTGCCGCGGGCAGGACCGACGGTGAAGCGTTCCGCGCCGATCAGCTGGCCGTCGTCGGTGACCACGGCGACCCGCCAGTGGCCGGCGGGGTTCGGGCCGAGCGAGGTCTTGTGGCTCCAGGTCCGGAAACCGTTGTTGCGTGTGCCGCCGCGGATATGCAGCGGGATCCGGCTCACCACCTTGCCGTCATGCGACCACACATGCAGCACCTTCTGGTGCAGACCGCGCGGCGCCTTGATCGCCGAGAACGCATACAGGCCGTTGGCCCGCAGTTGGGCTACGGTGAAATGATGCCGGTCCGGTCCGGGTTGTCGATTGGCGGTGTCCATCCGGGTGGTGATGGCCATGTGCTTGGCGTTGAGCGTGGCCGGCGGGATCCAGAAACGTGCCATCCAGGCGCCGCCGCCGAGCGCGACCGACAGGCCGGCGAGTACGAACCAGCGCGACCAGTGCCGGGCCCGCAGCACATCGTTGAAACTGGGCAGGGCGCAGACCCCCATCACCGCGGAGGCGAGCGCGATGGAGTTGCCCGTGGTCAGGGACAGAATGATCGGCCCGCCGGCCAGGATGGCCGCGAACAGCGTGAAGGCGTGGTAGCCGAGAAACAGCCAGCGCCGGCGCGCGATGACGTCGTAATACAGCGGATCGATCGCCGAGGCCACGGCGGCGATGACGATCAGCCCGGTGAATACGCATTGCGCCGACTGCCAGGTGGTGGTGGTCAGGAAAAACGGCAGGACGAAGAACAGCGTTTCCTGGTGCAGCACCTGGGCGGCATAGCGCACCAGGATCTGCGGTACACGCTCGCCGACGAAGCGGGCCAGAACGCGACACAACAGACCTTCGAACAGCAGCGCCAGCCAGCCCAGCAGCATGAGGGCGGTCAGCCACTGGGCCAGGGCGTTTTGGCGCTGGATGAGAAAATAGCTGCCCAGGCCGATCGCGAACGACGCCACGGGTACCAGGCGTCGGAACCGATAGGCCAGCTGCCCGGCGCGGCTGTTCATTACGCGCGCGATCAGCTGATCGGTGCGGCTCGCCGGGACGGTGGTTGCAAGCGCGGAATCGGAACGCGACACGGGCGGCGAGGGCTCGTCGGCGGGCGGCGAAATCAACGCGTCATCATAGCAGCGGCGCGCGGCGGCAACGACTTACGCGACACGCGCATGGGCCGAATCGGTGAGTGTTATCATGATCGGCCGATCGATAACCGCCAGACCGGATCGAGGATATGAGCGAGTTCAAGGGCATTCCCGTGGTCACCGGGACCAAGGTGAGCAAACCCAACGGCACGCGCGCCATCAAGAACGGCATGAAGGCCTCCAAGAAGGCGGCCGCGGTGCCGATCGGGCGCAAGCCGGACTGGCTGCGCGCGCGCCTGCCCTCCGGCGGCGAGTACGCCAGGGTCAAGGACAATGTGCGCCAGCACAAGCTGGCCACGGTGTGCGAGGAGTCGATGTGTCCGAACATCGGCGAATGCTGGACCCACGGCACCGCCACCATCATGATCATGGGCGATACCTGTACCCGCGCCTGCAAGTTCTGCGCGGTGGACACCGGCAATCCGCACGGCTGGCTGGATGCCGACGAGCCGGAGCACTGTGCCGACTCGGTCGAGATCATGGGCCTGAACTATATCGTGCTCACCTCGGTCGATCGCGACGATCTGGCCGACGGCGGCGCGCAGCACTATGCCGATTGCGTGAAGGCGATCAAGCGGCGCACGCCGGAAACACGGGTGGAAGCGCTGGCACCGGACTTCCGCGGCGTGGAAGCGCATGTCGAGACCGTGGTCGATTCGGGCCTCGAGGTATTCGCCCAGAACGTCGAGACCGTCAAGCGCCTGACCCATTACGTGCGTGATGCGCGCGCCGGTTACCAGCAGACGCTGGACGTGCTGGCGCATGCCAAGAAACACAATCCGGACGTGTTGACCAAGACATCGGTAATGCTTGGGCTGGGCGAGACCGAGGACGAAATCGCCGAAACGCTGGACGATCTGGCCGCCATCGGCGTCGACATCGTCACCTTCGGCCAGTACCTGCGCCCGACCGTCAATCACCTGCCGATCGATCGCTATGTCCCGCCGGACGACTTCAGGAAATATCGGCAATGGGGCCTGGCGCGCGGTTTCATGGAAGTGGTCTCCGGGCCGCTGGTGCGCAGCTCCTATCGCGCCGATCGGGTGTTCGACCAGAACAACGCCGGGCTGGAGGAAACAGCCTGAGCGCCCTATGCGCTTGTCCCCGCGGCCCCGAGCCCGATGCCGCCGATGCCGCAGCGACCGGCCGTGCCGCCGGTCGCTCTGTGACATAGACGCTCAGGCGGCTTGGTCGAGGCCGTCGGCCGGACCGAAGAACTCATAGTGCATCGCCGAATCCGGCACCCGGCGCTGGTCCAGGAGTCGCCGCATCAGGGCCAGCATCGGCTTGGGGCCGCAGAAGTAGTAATCGGCCGGCCGATCACCGACCAGCGCATCGAGCAGGGCGTGGTCGATCAGGCCGCGGCTCGCGTCGTCGCTATCCGTCGGATCATCGGCCGCCGGCTCGCTGTAGCGGACATGGATGCGCAGGTTGTCGTGTGCGGCGGCGAGCGCGTCGATTTCGTCGCTGAACGGGCGCAGTCGGCGTTCACGCACGGCCTGTACGAGCACGATGTCGCGCTTGGGGTCGGTTTCCACGGCGGCATGCAGCATCGACAACAGCGGCGTGATGCCGACCCCGCCGGCCAGCAGTACCAGCGGTCGTGAGGCGTCGTCCGCCTGCAGGGTAAATTCACCGCAGGGCGGGCTGAGCCGAACATGGTCGCCGACGGCCAATTGGTCGTGCGCGTAGTTCGAGAATTTGCCGTTGGGCGCGTTCGCCGCCGGGGCGTCCTCGCGTTTGATGCTGATCCGATAGTACGGCGTGCCCGGTGCGTTCGACAGGCTGTAGTTGCGCAGCGCGCTGTCGCCGTCGGGCAATTCGGTCTGGATGGCCACGTATTGCCCCGGGCGATGTGCCGCCAGCGACTGGCCGTCGACCGGTTCCAGATACAGCGACACGATATTGTCGGCGGCCGGTTCGCGGCGCGTGACGACGAACCGCTTGAAGCCGGACCAGCCGTCGCGGGCCGCCTGCTCGGCGTAGATCTGGCGCTCGCGCTCGATGAAGATATCGGCCAGTTGGCCGTAGGCGGCGGCCCATGCATCGATGACTTCGTCGGTGGCGGCCTCGCCCAGTACCTCGCGGACGGCGGCCAGGAGATTCTCGCCCACGATCGGGTAGTGTTCCGGTGCGATTCCCAGCGAGGCATGCTTTTGCGCGATCAATTCGACCGCATCGGCCAGGGCCGACGGGTTGTCGATGTGCTGGGCATAGGCACAGACCGCGTTCGACAAGGCTTTCTGCTGGCGGCCGGAGAGCTGGTGGGCCGGGTTGAAATAGGCCTTGACCTCGGGATTGTGACTGAACATCCGCGCGTACATGGTGCGGGCCAGCGTTTCACCGTGTTCGTTGAGAAGCGGGACGGTTGCCTTGATCGCGGCGGTCTGCTGCGCTGTGAGCATGGAGGGCTCTCCTGGGTTTAAAAAAGCATGTGATATACCAATTTAAATGAGTATATATTCTGCCGATTCAGAGTCAAGATTCCGCCCATGCAACTGACCACCCATACGGATTACGCGCTGCGCCTGCTGATCTATCTCGGCGTGCGCGATGCCACCGAGCCGGCTCGTGTCCAGGAGGTCGCGGCTCGCTATGCCATATCGAGCCATCACGTGGCCAAGGTGGCACAGACGCTGGTGCAGCTCGGCTATATCCACAGCTATCGGGGGCGCGGGGGCGGGCTGTTGCTGGCCGTACCGGTTGAGAGCATCAATATCGGCACCCTGGTGCGCCAGACCGAGAATCTGCGACTGCTGGAGTGCTTCGGGCCGGATTCGACCTGCCCCATCGATCCGGTTTGCGGTCTCAAGCACGTGCTGGGGGCGGCGCAGCAGGCGTTTCTGGCGGTGCTGGACGGTTATACGCTGGATCGCCTGGTCTCCAACCGGGCGGAGCTGTCGGCGTTGCTCGGGCATCCCTGACCCGAAAAAAGCAAAAAAACCCGGCGCGCCGAGGCGGGCCGGGGTGTGACGGTCTGGCGCCGGGATCAGGCCAGCGGCGGCTGCCCGTTGGAGGCCGACAGGCCGCCGTCGACCGGCAGGTTCACGCCGTTGATGAAACGGGCATCGTCGCTGGCCAGGAACACGATCACGTCGCCGACTTCCTCGGCCTCGGCACCGCGACCCATGGGAATACGCTCGGCGAACTTCGCCATCAGGTCGTCTTTTTCGAACATGTCGTCGGTGAGCTCGGAGCGGGTCAGGCTCGGGCAGACCGCGTTCACGCGCACGCCGGTATTGACGTAGTCCAGTGCCACCGCACGGGTGAAGTTGCTCACCGCGCCCTTGCTGGTGTTGTAGGTGGCAAACGACCAGTCGCCGCCCAGGCCCGACACCGACGACGTGTTGACGATGGAGCCGCCGGTCTTTGACAGATGCGGCATGGCGGCGCGCGTGCAGTGGAATACGCCGTCGACGTTGATCGACATCACTTTTTTCCAGTCGTCGTCGGAGACCTCGGAGATCGGACCGCCCGAGGCCACGCCGGCGTTGTTGACCAGCACATCCAGGCGGCCGAATCGATCGATGACGGCCTTGAACAGCGCGTCGACCTGATCGGCATCGGAGACGTCGGCGGCATGGATCATCAGCGTGTTCTTGTCCGCGACATCGCCGAACAGGGCCTCGAGTTTTTCGCGGGTGCGCCCCACGAGCACCACGTTGGCGCCCTCGGCAGCGAATCGCCTGGCGGTGGCGGCGCCGATACCCGAGCCGGCGCCGGTGACGACCACGGTCTTGCCGGAAAATCGTTCAGTCATGGATCCATCCTTTCGATAAAAAAGCGCCGCCGGCTGGGCCGGGCGGCGCCTTGAAGCCAGTGACCGCGACTATGACGCGTTGTGCGTCACAACCCAAGTCCGGGCCGCTACGCTACGGCAGGGTAGCGTTCGGTCAGTTGTCGAACACCATGATGCCCCAGGCCAGCCGGCCGGCCGATCCGGCGTCCACCCAGTGCTGCAGGCCTTTCTTCATGTTGGCGATATAGGTCTCGGATATCCGGCCGTCGAGCTCGCCGCGGCGGGCGTCGAGTTCACGGTGGATCCGGTCATAGTGGCGCGGGACCTGCTCGGTGTGGTCCTCGAAGGTGCGCTCGGTCAGACCGCGCCGCGTCAGCTGTTCGCGGTAGAAGCCGGGCGAGCCCATGGTCTCCAGCTGAATGCGGTCAAGCACCGGCTGCAGGACCTCGGCTGCCACGCCGTCGGCCGACATCGGGTCGGTGAATACGAACACGCCGCCCGGCTTCAATACGCGCACGACCTCGTCGAGCACGCGCGGCCGATTGCCGGAATGCAGGATCGCATCCTGCGACCAGACCACATCGAAGCGGTCGGCATCAAAGGGAACATTCTCGAAATTGCCGTCGACGATGGTGACCTTGTCGTCCAGGCCGCGTTCGGCGGTCTGCCGGCGACCGCGCTCGTTCTGGACCTCGGACAGGTTCAGCGACACGACCTCGGCGCCGTATTTCCCGGCAATATAGCGGGCCGACCCGCCATAGCCGCCACCGATATCCAACACCCGGGCATCCGGGCCGAGCTTGTCGGCCACCAACTCGGCCATGCGGGCGACGGTGCGATGGCTGGCCTCGGTGACCGGCTCGTCGTCGGACTGGTACAGGCCGATGTGGATATCCTCGCCGCCCCAGAGGCTGGAGTAGAAATTATCGGCGTCGTCGCTGTTGTAGTAGTTCTGGGCGGTCCTGACCGCCTCGGAATACTCGCTCATCGGTTCCCCCTCGTTTTATTCGCTGACGTCGTCGTCTTCGTCGGCCGAGAGATAGCTCTTCTCCGCGACATTGATGAAGAAATCCGGATCGTCCTCGCGATAGCTCGACTGGAAATCGCCGAAGGTGGTCACGCGCTGGAAACCGACCTGGTGCATCAGGTCGTGCACATAGGCCTTGCGTAGCGGGAACATGTTCAGGTGGTAGACGGAGCCGTCGTCCGAGAATTCATAACGGAAGCGCGCCAGACCCTCGTCGACATGCTCGGGCTGGGCGGACACGCCTTCGCCGCAGTAATAGAACTTATGGCTCGGGCCGCCGGTCTTGCCGTCGAGCAGGGCATCGTAATTGCGCTGGTCGAGGATGAGGATGCCGTCGTGCTTGAGCATCGAGTAGAACTCGGCGAGCGTGCGGCGCCGGTCGTGTTCGTTGAAGATATGGGTGAAGGAGTTGCCGAGACAGATGATCGCGTCATAGCGACCGACCATGTCGCGGGTCATCCAGCGCCAGTCGGTGTGTACGGTCTTGAGGATGAAGCCGCGCTCGCGGGCGTTATCGAACGCCTTGCTGAGCATCTGGGGGCTGCCGTCGACGCTGGCGACTTCGAAGCCGGCGCGCAGCAGCTGGACGGAATGGAAGCCGGTGCCGCAGGCTGCATCGATGACCGTCTCGCAGCCGTACTTCTTGAGTACATCGATGAAAAAACTGCCTTCGCTGGCCGCCCGGCCGTCCCAGTCGATCAGGTCGTCCCAGCGTTCGACGAAATCGTGCACGTATTCGTGCTGGTAGTGGTCGGTTTCGCGGATTTCGGTCGGCTGGTCGCCAAAGTCCTGCGTGCGTTGAAACATGGGATCGACCGTGGGATCGCTAGTCATACGCAAATGCCTCCGTAGCAGCCGTTGCAGCGCTTCAAGCGCCGGCCGCGAGCTTTTCAAATGATGCCCTGTCACCGTATGCACAGACCGCACCGACTTCAATTTGCCGCGCACCCCGCTGCGCGCGGGCCGGCCCGCGTTGATCGCGCTGCAAGCCTGTCTGGACAAGGCATCCGCAGGAATACGGAGTTGACAAGTCAATCGTGTACGGCCGATTTGAATCGGGCTGTCATCTGCGCAAACAATATTGCTTGATGCAGCTATTTACCGCCCTCTACGCACGTCTCGATGCCACCACGGCGACCAACTCGAAGGTGGCTGCGATGCGCGATTACTTCGCCGAAGCGCCGCCGGCCGATGCCGCCTGGGCGGTATCATTCCTCTGCGGACGGCGGATCAAGCGGCTGATCGCCGGGCCGAAGCTGCGGGAATGGGTGGCCGAGGCGATCGACATGCCGATGTGGCTGGTCGAGGAGAGTTATGCGGCGGTCGGCGATTCGGCCGAAACCATGACGCTGTTGCTCGACCAGATCGGCTCGAGCGAGGCCGGGCTCGACGTGCCGCTGCACGAGTGGGTCGAGAACCGCATTCTGCCGCTCAAAAACCTCAGCGAGGCCGAACAGAAAGCATGTTTGTACGGCTATTGGCGCGAACTGCCGACCGAGGCACGTTTCACGCTCAACAAACTGCTCACCGGCGCCTTCCGTGTGGGCGTCTCGCGGCGGCTGGTCACGCGGGCGCTCGCCGAATATGCCGGCATCGAGCCGGCCCGGTTGGCCCGTCGATTGATGGGACGCTGGCAACCCACCCCGGAATTCTTCGAGCGCCTGGTCGACCCTGAGGACCACGGTGAGGATGCGGCGCAGCCGTACCCGTTCTTCCTGGCCTCGCCGATCGAGAATGCGCCGATCGAGACGATCGCCGACCTCGGCCCGGCCGGAAACTGGCACGCCGAATGGAAATGGGACGGCATCCGGGCCCAGCTCATCCGGCGTGCTGGAGAATGTCATATCTGGTCGCGCGGCGAGGACTTGATGGAAGGCCGCTTTCCGGAACTGGAGGCCGCCGCGGCCGCGCTGCCCGACGGCTGTGTGCTGGACGGCGAGATCCTGGCCTGGGCCGCCGGCGACAGCCTGCCGCTGCCGTTCGCCCGCCTGCAGCGCCGTATCGGCCGGCTCAAGCCCTCGGCCAACATGCAGCAAAAACATCCGGTGCGGTTCTTTGCCTACGACCTGATGGAACACGAAGGCGTCGACATCCGTGAACAGCCGCTGGAGGATCGGCGGGCGCGCCTGGGCGACGTGCTCGTTGGCATCGACGAACGCATCGCGCTATCGGAAAGCCTGGCCGCCGGCTCCTGGGACGAACTCGCCGCCCTGCGCGAGCGCGCCCGCGAATATGCCACCGAGGGTTTCGTGCTCAAACGGCTTGGCTCGCCGTATCGGGTCGGGCGCATACGCGGCGATTGGTGGAAATGGAAGATCGATCCGTTTTCGGTGGATGCGGTACTGCTCTATGCCCAGCCGGGCTCGGGCCGGCGTTCGAACCTGTTGACCGACTATACCTTCGCCGTCTGGGACGGCGACGCGTTGGTGCCGTTCGCCAAGGCCTACTCCGGGCTTACCGACAAAGAGATTCGCCAGGTGGATGCCTGGATCCGAAAAAACACCAAAGAGCGTTTCGGCCCGGTGCGCTCGGTGACGCCGCAACATGTCTTCGAGCTGCATTTCGAGGGCATCCAGGCCTCGAACCGGCATAAATCCGGTATTGCCGTGCGCTTCCCGCGCATCGCCCGCTGGCGTACTGACAAGCCGCTGGAAGAGGCGGATACGCTCGACAATGTCAAGGCGCTGCTGCCGCCCAGCGAACGCGCCGAACTCGGCTGAACGCGATGGTCTGTTGTCGTGTCCGGTTCCGGTAGCATCGCGGCTTCAAGGCGAAGCGGGCGTGGCCGATGAGTTTTTCCTTCCAGCAACTGCGTTATTTCGTGGCCGTGGCCGAGATCGGTTCGATCTCCGGTGCGGCGCGCGAGTTGTTTGCCTCGCAGTCGACGATCACCGAGGCGATCAAGTCGCTGGAGTCGGACCTGGGCGTGACGCTGGTGCAGCGCCATGCCCGCGGCATGGCGCTCACCCATCGCGGCCATACCTTCCTGCGTCATGCCCAGCGTATTCTGGCCGAGGTCAGCCATGCACGATCGGCGTTCAACGCCGGGCGCCAGCGCATCACGGGTACGCTCAATCTGGGCGTCACGTCTCTGGTGGCCGGCTACGCGCTGCCGGAACTGCTGGCGCGCTATCGACGGGCATTCCCGGCCACCGCGGTGTCGGTGTATGAAGACAGCCCCGAATATCTCGAGCATTTCCTGCTGGGCGGCGAACTCGACGTGGCGTTGTTATTCCTGTCGGCGCTTGGCGAGCCTTCGGCATTCAACAGCGCGGTGATTCAGCGTTACCCTTTCCGGCTCTGGGTGCCGTTCGGCCACCGCCTGGCCGAGGAAGGGCGGGTACAGCGCGCCCGGCTGGTCGACGAGCACTATGTCCTGCTCAATCTCGACGAAATCCAGGCTTCGACCGAAGCGTTATGGCGCGACATGCGCCAGACGCCGCGCATCGCGTATCGCACGACCTCGGTGGAGGCCGTGCGCAGCCTCATCGCAACCGGCGCCGGCGTGTCGGTGTTACCCGATCTGATGTACCGCCCCTGGTCGCTGGAAGGCGATCGCATCGGCGTGGCCGAGTTGGTCGATGCGCTGGAGCCGGTAGCGGTCGGCGTGGTTTCGCGTCGCGGCACGCGGCTGTCGGCGGCAGCGTCGGCCTTCGTGGAGATGGCGCTTGAAAAGACTTCGCCCGGGCCCGGCTGAATCGCAGCCGGTTGGGTCGACCGGCGCATTTGAATGCAGGTCTTTGTCGGGGCATAGGTTTCGTTTTTTCCGATAGCGCTTTTCTATTTTTTGTTATTGCGATAACGCGGCGCGTTTGCGGATACTCGAATGAACACGGATTGACGCGGGATGCTGCGTCTGATCCGCGATCATTCGAGGAGAGCAGGCATGCAGCAGGGCGGCCAGAACAATATCCCCACCGCGCTCCTGATCGGCGACGAGAACGTCGCCGGCCAGGGCGATTCCGAGACCATTCTCAACCCGTTCACAGGGGCGGCGATCGGCGCGATCCCCGAGGCCACCGCCGGCCAGGTCGATGCCGCGGTGGCAGCCGCGCGAGCCGCGTTCGAGCCCTGGTCGCGCCGTACGCCGGGCGATCGCTCGGCGGTACTGCTGGCGCTGGCCGATGTGATCGAGCGGCATGCCGACGAGTTCGTGCGACTGGAAGCCATGAACTGCGGCAAGCCGGCACATATCGTGGCCGCCGAGGAGTTGCCGGCGACCGTGGATGTGATTCGCTTTTTCGCCGGGGCGGCGCGCTGCATGTCGACCAGCGCGGCCGGCGAATACATGGCCGGCTACACCTCGATGGTGCGGCGCGACGCGGTCGGCGTGATCGGTTCCATCGTGCCCTGGAACTACCCGTTGATGATGGCCGCCTGGAAATTCGCCCCGGCGCTGGCGGCCGGCAATACGGTGGTCCTCAAACCCTCCGAACAGACGCCGCTGACCGCGCTGCTGCTGGCGAAGATCGCCGGCGATGCGCTGCCGGCGGGCGTGCTCAACATCGTCACCGGGCGCGGCGAGACGGTCGGCGATCGGCTGGTAAACCACGATGGCATCGACATGGTCTCGCTGACCGGCGATATCGCCACCGGCAAGAAGATCCTGACGGCTGCCTCCAAGAGCGTGAAGCGCACCCATCTGGAACTGGGCGGCAAGGCGCCGGTGGTGGTGTTCGACGATGCCGATCTGGCGGCGGTGGTCGAGGGCGTGCGCACCTTCGGCTATTTCAACGCCGGCCAGGACTGTACGGCCGCCTGTCGCGTCTATGCCGGGCCGAAGATCTACGACCGGCTGGTCGCGGATCTGTCGTCGGCGGTTTCCGGCATCGCCTATGGCCGGTCCGAGGATGCCGCCAACGAGATCCCGCCACTGATCTCCGCGCGCCAGCGTGATCGGGTGGCCAGTTTCGTCGAGCGCGCCTCTGAACTGCGGCATACCGAGATCACCACCGGCGGCCGGGTTGCCGACGGCGATGGCTTCTTCTACCAGCCGACCGTGATCGCCGGCGCGCTGCAGGAAGACGAGATCGTGCGCCGCGAGGTGTTCGGGCCGGTGGTGTCGGTCACGCGTTTCGACCACGACGATCAGGCGATCGCCTGGGCCAACGACTCCAGTTACGGTCTGGCTTCGTCGGTGTGGACGGCCGACGTCGGCCGGGCGATGGATGCGTCGGCCCGCATGCGCTATGGCTGCACGTGGGTGAACTGCCACTTCATGCTCTGCAACGAAATGCCCCACGGCGGCATCAAGCAGTCCGGCTATGGCAAGGATATGTCGATGTATTCGCTGGAGGATTACACCGCCGTCCGGCACGTCATGGTCAAGCATTGATGAACGGCTCCGCGCCCGCTCGCGCAACCGTCACGGCCGACGACAGCATCGTCCGGCTGGCCGGCGTCGGCAAGACGTTTGGCGCCACGGTGGCGGTGGAAACGCTGAATCTTGATATCCGGCGTGGTGAGTTCTTCACGCTGCTCGGCCCGTCGGGCTCGGGCAAGACGACGACCCTGCGCATGATCGCGGGTTTCGAGCGGCCGAGTGCCGGCACGATCGATATCGACGGGCGCGATGTGACCAAAACAGCGCCCTATGACCGCGATATCAACACGATCTTCCAGGACTATGCGCTGTTCCCGCACATGAGTGTGGCCAAGAACGTGGCCTACGGCCTGCAGGCCAAGCGGGTCGGCCGGCGCGAGATTCCGCAGCGCGTGGCCGAGGCCCTGCGGGCGGTGCGGCTGGAGAACTACGGCGAGCGCAATCCGGCGCAGCTCTCCGGCGGTCAGCGCCAGCGCGTCGCACTCGCCCGGGCGATCGTCAACCGACCACGGGTGCTGCTGCTCGACGAGCCGCTCGGTGCGCTCGATCTTAAGTTGCGCCAGGAGATGCAGCACGAGCTCAAACGCATTCAGGCCGAGGTGGCGATCACTTTCATCTACGTAACCCACGACCAGGAAGAAGCGTTGACCATGAGCGATCGCATCGCCGTGTTCAACGAAGGCCGCATCGAACAGATCGGGGACCCGGTGGCGCTTTACGAGCGGCCGGCAAGCGAATTCGTGGCCAACTTCGTGGGGACATCGAATTTCGTCAAGCGTGGCGGTGCCCGTTTTGTGCTGCGGCCGGAGAAGATCCGGCTGGCCCTCCATGCCGAGGCGTTCGCCGCCGACGGCTGGCAGGTCGAGCCGGGACGGATCGAGTTCAAGGAATTCGTGGGCATGTTCGCGCGCTATACGGTCGCGCTCGATGCCGGCGAGCGGGTCGTGGTGACCGAACAGAATCTACCGGGGCACTCGGTCTTCGACCGCGTGGCCGCGGGGGACGCCGTGCACGTCGCATGGCACCGGGACAGCCTGTATGCGCTGCCCGGCGACGTTTGACTTAACAATCTGGGTGACTCGGACAGTGTCCGAGGGAGGGTGGATCGATGAAAATAATACGTAATCGGGTTTCAACGGCCGTGGCCGGCGGCATGACGGCGGTATGGCTCACGCTGGGCGTGGCGGCCACGGCGGCCACGGCGGCGCCGGTCAAGGCCGATTATCCGGCCAAGGTGGGCAAGGGCGAGGGCCAGCTCAATCTGGTGGCCTGGGAAGGCTACGCCCAGGATGAATGGGTCAAACCATTCGAGAAACAGACCGGCTGCATGGTGCATCGAAAATATGCCGGTTCCTCGGACGAGATGGTCGCGCTCATGCGCCAGGGCGGCGGCGGCGAATATGATCTCGTGTCGGCCTCAGGCGATGCCTCGCTGCGGCTGATCTACGGCGGCGATGTGCAGCCGGTGAGCGTGAAGCTGATCCCGGCCTGGCAGGATTTCCTGCCGCAGCTGAAATCGCCGCCGAACAACACGGTCAACGGCCTGCACTACGGCGTGTCCTACGAGTGGGGCCCGAACGTGCTGCTCTACAACAGCAAGAAGGTCAGCCCGAAACCGGCCAGCTGGGATGCGATCTACAGCGCGGACCACAAGGGCCAGATCACGGTGCCCGACAACCCGATCCAGATCGCGGACGCCGCGCTCTATTTGAAAGCCCACAAGCCGGAGCTGGGCATCAAGGATCCCTACGAGCTCACGCAGAAACAGCTCGCCGCGGCGGTCGATCTGCTGCAGAAGCAACGGCCGCTGATCAAGAAATACTGGGCCCAGGCCTCGGACGAGATCGAGCTGTTCAAGAACGGCGACGCGGTGGTGGGTGCGGCCTGGCCGTACATGACCAACGCGCTGCAAAAAGACGGCGTGCCGGTCGCGGACACCATCCCGAAGGAGGGCGCGACCGGCTGGTCGGATACCTGGATGCTGTCGGCCCACGCCAAGCACCCGAACTGTGCCTACAAGTGGATGCAGTATGTCTCCACGCCCAAGGTACAGGCCGAACAGGCCATCTATTTCGGCGAGACGCCGGCCAACAAACAGGCCTGCAGCGCGATGGACAAGATCCAGGATGGCGCCTGCCACAAGTTCCATCTCGATGCGCCGTCGTCCTACTTCGACCAGATCTATTTCTGGAAGACGCCGCGCACCCAATGCGCCGATGGCCAGCACGACTGCACCAGTTATCGCGACTGGCAGCGGGCCTGGCAGCGGGTGAAAGGCTAGCGATGTGGGGCCGGCCGCTGCGAAAAGCGGTCGGCCCGGTCGCGAACAGGGGAGCAGGGCATGCGACGATCCACGGCAGCGCTTGATTTCAATCCGGCCCAGCGTTTCCTGCGGGCGGCTTCGTCCGTGTTGTGGCGGCGGCCGCGCCTGGCCGCAACGGCGCTGCTGGCGCCGCCGATGCTGTGGTTCGTGCTCATCTATCTGGCCGCGCTCGGCATACTTTTTCTATCCGCGTTCTGGACGGTCGATGATTTCACCGGCGAGATCGTGCATCGCTGGACGCTGGTCAACTTCGAAACGCTCGCCACCAGCGAGACCTACCGCGCGATCGCCGGGCGCACGCTCGGTATCGCGGCACTCGTGACCCTCACCGACATCGTGCTGGCCTTTCCCTGTGCCTATTTCATGGCGCGCATCGCCGGGCCGCGACTGCGCGCGACGCTGTTCGTGGTGATGTTGCTGCCAATCTGGCTGAGCTATATCGCCCGCGTCTATGCCTGGCGGCTGATCCTGGCGCACGACGGCGTGCTCAACTGGACGCTGCACGCATTGGGACTGCCGGCAGCGGACATCGGTTACACCAACACGGCGATGTGGCTGGTGTTCTCCTATATCTGGCTGCCATTCATGATCACGCCGATCTATGCCGCCATCGAGCGCGTGCCGGGCTCGCTGTTCGAGGCCTCGGCCGATCTCGGTGCGAAGGGCTTGCGCACCTTCACGAAAGTGACACTGCCGCTGGTGGTGCCCGGCATCATCGCCGGCTCGATCTTCACCTTCTCGCTCACGATGGGCGACTACATCACGCCGATCCTGATCGGCGGGCCGGGCTCGTCGTTCATCGGCAACGTGGTGTATGCCAACGTCGGCATCGCCAACGACATTCCGTTCGCGGCGGCCTTCGCCACGATCCCGGCGCTGGTGATGGTGCTGTACCTGGCCGCGGCGCGCCGGCTCGGCGCGTTCGAGATGATGTAGGGGCGCGATCATGGAAAGCACACTCACCAAATGGCTGCTCGGCATCTGGACGGCGCTGGTCATCGTCTTTCTGTTCGTGCCGATCGCGATCATCGTGGTCTATGCCTTCAATCCGTCGAATATCCAGAGCTGGCCGATTCCCGGGCTGTCGCTGAAATGGTTCCCGGCCGCCTGGCACAATCGCGAGATCCGGCACGCGCTGTGGCTGTCGATCAAGGCCGCGCTGCTGGCCACCACCATTTCGGTCGTTCTCGGCACGGCCGCAGCCTTTGCCGTGCATCGCTTTCGGTTCTTCGGCCGCGACGCGGTGTCGTTCATCGTCGTGCTGCCGATCGCGCTGCCGGGCGTGCTCACCGGTATCGCGCTCAATTCCTTCTTCGGCTTCTGGCACGTCGGGCTGTCGTACTGGACCATCGTGATCGGCCACGCGACCTTCTGTATCGTCATCGTCTACAACAACGTCATCGCGCGCCTGCGCCGTATCTCCGGCTCGCTGCGCGAGGCGTCGATGGACCTCGGCGCCGATGCCTTCTCGACCTTCCGGCGCATCACGCTGCCGATGCTGTCCACCGCACTCATCTCCGGCGCGCTGCTGGCCTTTGCCCTGTCGCTGGACGAAGTGATCGTGACCACGTTCACGGCCGGTGCGCAGAACACGCTGCCGCTTTGGATCTTCGGCGCCATCCGCCTCGGCCAGCGCCTGCCGGAGGTGAACGTGGTGGTCACGGTCGTGATGCTCGCCACGCTCGTTCCGGTGATTCTGGCCTATCGCCTGATGAACCGCGCGCCGGCCGATACCGGCAAATAACGCATCGCCGGGGCGGTTGATCGCGTATTCGTTCAGCAGCCAGCCGCTCCGCGGCTGGTTTGCTTTGGCCCGGCGTGCCCGCATGTTGTGAGTACGCAATCCTGCGATCGGATGCCGCGATGTCCTACGCCACGCGTGACGACCAAGAGCCCCGAGTGATTCGCTGGGCTGATATGACCTGGCGCGATTACCTGCGCATCGGCGCCGGCGTCTTCTTCTTTTTTCTCGGCGTCGCAGGCCTGGTGCTGCCGATTCTTCAGGGCGTGCTGTTCCTGATCGTCTCCGCGATCCTGCTGGCGCCGTATTCGCGCTGGGTGCAGAAGCAACTCGCGCGCTTCGAGCGCAGGTTCCCGTGGCTGTCGGACAAGGCACGCGGCATCGCCACGCGCTGGAGCCGCAAGAAACCGGCCGATGAGTGAGGCGATCGCGCCGGATCGTGTCGCTGTCGATCCCCGTATCGAGCGTTGGTTCGCCGACCGCGAGTGGCGGATCTTCGATTTCCAGCGCGCGGCCTGGGCCGCCCAGCGCCGCGGCGAATCGGGGCTGATCCATGCGCCGACAGGCACCGGCAAGACGCTGGCTGCCTGGTTCGGCGCGGTCAACGACTGGCTGGCGCGTGTCGACGACGAGTCCGCCACGCCGGGCCTGACCGTGCTCTGGATCACGCCACTGCGCGCACTGGCCGCCGATACCACGCAGCATCTGGCGGCGTCCGTCGCCGAACTGGGCCTGAACTGGACCGTCGAGCGGCGTACCGGCGATACCAGGTCGCACGTCAAGGCGCGCCAGCGCAAGAAGCTGCCGAGCGCCCTGGTGACCACGCCGGAAAGTCTGAATCTGCTGCTGTCCTACGCCAATCACGAGCAGATGTTTGCCGGGCTGCAGTGTGTGGTGGTCGACGAATGGCATGAACTGCTTTCGACCAAGCGCGGCGTGGCGCTCGAACTGGGGCTGTCGCGCCTGCGGGCCATTAATCCGCGGCTGCGAACCTGGGGTGTGTCGGCCACACTGGCCAATCTCGACGAGGCCGGCGACGTGCTCACGGGCGGCCAGCCGGTCACCCATATCCGCGGCGTGGTGCCTTCCACCACCGAAATCACGGCGTTGGTCCCCGAAACCATCGAGCGTTTCTCCTGGGCCGGGCATATGGGCACGCAGATGGTGGCGCCGGTAATCGCCGCGCTCGAAAAAGCCCGGACCACGCTGCTGTTCACCAACACGCGCTCGCAGGCCGAACTCTGGCATCAGGCGCTGATTCGGGCCCGGCCGGACTGGCTGGAGAAAATCGCGCTGCACCACGGCTCGCTCGACCGCGAGCTGCGCGACACGGTCGAGGCGATGATCGCCGATGGCCGGCTGGCCTGCGTGGTGGCCACGTCCAGCCTCGATCTGGGCGTGGATTTCTCGCCGGTCGATCAGGTGATCCAGGTCGGCAGCCCCAAGGGCGTGGCGCGGCTGCTGCAGCGGGCCGGGCGCTCCGGCCATCGCCCCGGCGTGCCCAGTCGGATTCTGTGCGTACCGACCCATGCCTTCGAGCTGGTCGAGATCGCGGCCGCGCGCAAAAAAGCACATGCCGGCGAGCTGGAGGCGCGGCGCCCGCTGACCGGCGCCATCGACGTGCTCGCCCAGCATATCGTCACGCGAGCGCTCGGCAGCACGGGCGCGGGTGGGGTCGCACCCGAGGATCTGCTGGCCGAGGTTCGCAGCACGCATGCCTATCGCGATATCACCGACGACGAATGGCAATGGACGCTGGATTTCGTCACCCGCGGCGGGGCGGCACTCGCGGCTTATCCGGAATTCCGGCGTGTAGATCTCGTCGGCGGCAGCCTCGTCGTCAACGACCCGCGCATCGCGCGGCGGCACCGCATGACCATGGGCACCATCACCTCGGATGCCGCGATGAGCGTGCGCTGGGTCAAGGGCGGCCGGCTCGGCTCGGTCGAGGAACGCTTCATCGCGCAGCTCAAGCCGGGTGACGTGTTTCTGTTCTCCGGGCGGCTGCTGGAGCTGGTGCGCGTGAAGGAGCTGACGGCCTATGTGAAAACAGCCACCCGCAAGAATCGCCAGGTACCGCGCTGGGCGGGCGGGCGCATGGCGATCTCCGGCACGCTCGCGGATGCCATCCGCGAACTGCTCGAAGCCGCTCGAAACAACCACTACGACGAGCCGGAACTGGCCGCGATCCACGATCTGCTGGCAATACAGCAACGCTGGTCGGTGCTGCCGGCCGCCGATGAACTGCTGATCGAGCACGTCACCTCCCGCGAAGGCCGGCACTGGTTCTTCTATCCGTTTGCCGGGCGGCTTGCCCACGAAGGCCTGTCGGCGCTGGTGGCCTGGCGGCTGGCGCGCATGCACAAGGCGACGTTCCGCTTTTCGGTCAACGATTACGGCTTCGAATTGGTCACCCGTTCGAAGGTGGATTTCACCGAGAATGAACTGCGAGCCGCGTTGCCGGAAGACAATCTCGTGGACGATCTGCTGACCTGTCTCAATGCGTCGGAGCTGGCCAAACACGCCTTTCGCGATATCGCGCGTATCGCCGGGCTGGTATTTCCCGGTTACCCGGGTACATCCAAGAGCGCGCGCCAGATCCAGGCCTCCAGCGGGTTGGTCTACGACGTCCTGGCGCGTTACGACGCCGAAAATCGCCTGCTGGGACAGGCGCGCCGGGAAGTGCTTGAGCGGGAGCTGGAGATCGGACGGCTGCGATCCGCGCTCGCCGCGATTGCGGACCAGTCGATCCGGCTGGCCGAGCCGCCGCGGCTCACGCCGCTCGGTTTTCCGCTCTGGGTCGAGCGGGTGGCCAGTCAGGTGACCGGGGAATCCTGGCGTGATCGGGTCGAGCGCATGACCGTGCAGCTCGAAAAAGCGGCGGATAAGAAATCGGGGCGTTGAGTTCCGGTCATGGATGCCGGACGATTCGCGAGGTGCGCAGTGGTTCGGGTTTCGCACTGCAGTGCGAGCCCCTTCTTTTGCTTGCCCAAAGAGGGTGTAGACAAACCCTTATTCCGCCTACCGAATTTAAAAACAATGTCTTGGGTTTAGGTCGGATTAGCGCGCAGCGCGCGACCCGACGCTCAATCGGCGAGTGCCGAGGCTCGGCTGTCGGATTACGGTGCAAGCACCTAATCCACCTACGTAACGATCTGATATTGCGTTTATCACCGGCAGTTAAGTTGTCTACACCCTCAAAAAAAAGAAGGAACCAAGAAAAGGGCACCCGCATCGGCGCCGACTTTGCCGGTGCCGTACGAGGCGAGGAGCAGGGTTTTCCCGGCGTAGCCGGGATGCGACCGCCGGCGTTCGGCATGAGCCCCACGCTACGACTCGTCCGGTTCGACCCGCCGAAGGTCGCATCCCACAGCTTAGCTGCGGGAAGGCCCTGCTCCGCTTCTCGGGGCGACACTCCGATGCTCGCGGCGACGCGATGCGGCAAAAACTCCGACGGCTTTGGCCGTCCTCAGACAGCTTGCCGCACCGGCGCAGTGCGCCGGACACCCGTCGCCGCTGCGCGTCTCCGTCGCCTCAGACGGGAGGTAATACAGACACGAACTCCGTTACCTCGCGCGCCGTGCCTGTATTCGGGTTCCCTTGAGCGCAGCGCCGAGCAGTGGAGGCCGAAAGAGGAGCAAGACAGCCGTGTGTCTGAGTGCCGCGTAGCGGCGCGAGTTTCGCGGCTGTCCCTCTTGCGGCCGGAGCCGCGCAGGGCACCGATGCGAAAAGCATCGGCGCAAGGTAGGGTGTCGTTTCCTTTGCTTCCTTTCGTTGGGACAAGCAAACGAAAGGGAGTCGCGCTACAGCGCGAAACCTCAAGTAACGCGAAACTCGCGAGTTTTCCAAGCGCGAACGCTCGAAGGCGGAGGAAGTTTTGTTTCGCTGTTTAATTTGCGGAGCCGGTTCTGACAGCGCCCTATCCGCACTGGATAAATCGAATACGTCGGTCGCCGATTGCTCCGTGCCCAGTGTATGACGCGACCCATGATGGGCACGATGCTCGCTTGGGGCCTCTTGCCGCCGCATTTAAGCTGGCCACACATCAACGTGTAAAAGACGGATGACCGCAAGCGCCGATACACGACTCCCGCTCCAGCAAGCCGAGCTTGAACTGGCTGGCGAACGGCTGCTGCTGCGCGCCGATCACAGTCTGTTCTGGCCGGCCGGCGGGACGCTGTTCGTGGCCGACACGCATTTCGGCAAGGGCGGCGTGTTCCGGCGTCAGGGCGTGAACGTGCCGACCGGCACCACGGAGCACGATCTCGCCCGGCTCGAGCACGCGCTGGAAGTGACCGGCGCACAGCGGCTGATCGTGCTCGGTGACTTCGTACACGCCCCGCCGACTCGCGACGAGCCCTGGTTGATGCGGTTCGCCGAATGGCGCGCCCGGCACGACCATATCGGGATCGTGGTCACGCGCGGCAACCATGATCGTGTGCGCCAGTTGCCGGTGGATATGGATATCGACTGGCAACCGGGCGCGCGCCGGATCGGGCCGTTCGTGTGCCGGCACGAGCCGGGCGAGGATTTCCGTGGCCCGGTGCTCGCCGGCCATCTCCACCCGGTCGTGCGCCTGACGGCCGCCGGTGAACGCGTACGCTGCCCGGCGTTCTGGGTGCGTCCGGGTGGCATGGTGCTGCCGGCATTTTGCGGGTTTGCTGGCGGCGGCCGGATCGCGCCGGGCGTTGACGATCGTGTGTTCGTGATCGGCGAGGGCGAGGTGATTGAGGCGCGGCTGGCGTGAATCAGCATTTCGGATTCGCCGTAACCGGTGCGGCGCGGGTAGAATCGCGCGGATGTTGATCGCGATTATTGCCGGGGCGCTCATCGGCGCCTCGTTCATGGGTTTTTCTGGCGCGCTGCTGGGCGCTGTTGTGGGTTACTGGGTCGCCCAGTTGCTGGCGATGGCCCTGCGGCGGGGCAATCTGGGCCAGATCCAGTCCCAGTTCCTGGATTCCACGTTCGCCGTGATGGGCGCGTTGTGCAAGGCGGACGGCCAGGTCACGCGCGACGAGATCCGCGTGGCCGAGGAATTGTTCACGCGTCTGCGGTTGTCGGATACGCAAAAGGACGACGCCCGTCGCTCGTTCAATCGCGGCAAGCAGGGCGATTTCGATCTGGATGCGGAAGTCGCGAAGTTCGTGCAGGTCGCCCGTGGCCAGCGCGCGCTGCACCAGATGTTCCTGCAGGTGCAGATCGCGGCGATCGCGGCCGATGGCAAGGTCAGCTCGGCCGAACATGCCGCGCTCATGCGCGTGGCCCGCGGGCTGGGCCTTTCCGAGATGGAGATTCGCCAGCTCGAGGCGATGCTGGGTGCGCGCGGTGCGGCTAGCGGCGACACTGGCGGCGACGGCATGGGGTCCCGGGCCGGCGTGTCGCCCGAGGATCAACTCAAGCAGGCCTACGACGTACTCGGCGTTTCGTCGGAGGCCAGCGACGCGGAGGTCAAGAAGGCCTATCGTCGCCAGATGAGCCAGAATCATCCGGATAAGCTGGCCTCCAAGGGTATGCCGGAGAGCATGCGCGCGATGGCGGAGGAAAAGACCCGCGAGATCGGGGCGGCCTACGAACGCATCCGCGAGGCGCGCGGCATCAATTAGTCTCCGCGCCGGGCGGCGAGCCGAAGCCGCGCCCAAGCCGGTCGATGAACCATTGCAGCGCGCGCCCGTGTTCGCCGCGACGCCACAGCAGGTAGGTGTCGCGCGCGGCCGGCCGGGTGGCGGTCGGCAGCGCAACAAGCCGCGCGCCGGCGATCGCGTCGACGACCCAGTGGCGCGGGCAGTAGCCGACGCCCAGGCCGCGTTCCAGGGCTTCGATCTTGGTACGCATGCTCGATACGGTCAGCCGCGGCTGGCCGTCGATGAGGTTGCCGCTGCGCGGGGCGAACTGACGCGCGGTATCGGCGACCACCAGCGCACGATGCGCCCGGATCGCGTCTTCGGACAGTGGCCTTGGCGCGTCCACGAGCGGATGATCGGGCGCACAGCAGAAGACGAACTCGATGCGCCCGAACTGCGTGCGCTGGATGCTGGCGTTGGCCGGCGGGTCGGTGACCCCGATCGCCAGATCGACGCGCTCGTCGACCAGGGCCTCCCAGCTGCCGGCCAGGACTTCCTCGTTCATGCGCACGTTGATGGCGGGGTGCGCGGCGGCAAATTCCGCGATCACCGGCCACAGATCGGCCGGCCGCTGGGTGGCGTCCACCGCGATCTTGAGTTCCGGCTCCCAGTGGTCCGCCTGGCGCCGGGCCGCGGCGGCGAGTTCTCGTGTGGCCACAAGAATTCGCCGGCCTTCGTCGAGCAGCAGGCGGCCCGCGGGGGTGAGCACGGCGCGATGACCGGTACGATCGAACACGCGGATGCCGAGCTCGGCCTCGAGTTGGTTGACGGTGTAGGAGATCGCGGAAGGCACGCGGTACAACGAGGCCGCCGCCGCCGCAAAGCTGCCGTGCCGGTCGATGGCGTCCAACACCTCCAATGCTTCCAGGCGGACGGACTCGGTCATGGATGGTAGGCATTCGGAAAATCTGAACAACTATGCCAGAAAGCCTTGCTATGCGCGGCGGCGCCACAGGTCTAGTCTCGACATTGCTGCAGTCGGGTCGTCCGATTGAATCCGTTTGAACAATATTCAGGCCGAAACGGGCCGAGGAGTTCGTATGAAAAAGATTCTGGTGCTCTACTATTCCATGTACGGCCATATCGAAACGCTGGCGCAGGCGGTGGTCGAGGGCGCGAAGTCCGTCGAGGGCGTGGAGGTCGCGCTCAAGCACGTGCCGGAAACCATGAGCCGCGAAGCGCTCGATGCCATCGGTGCCAAGGGCGCGCTGGCGGGCGAGGAGGCTGCGCCTGATGAGCTGGCCGATTACGACGCCATCGTGTTCGGCACACCGACCCGCTTCGGCAACATGGCCGGCCAGATGCGCACCTTCCTCGATCAGACCGGCGGTCTCTGGGCCAACGGCAAGCTGGTCAACAAGATCGGCAGCGTATTCACTTCGAGCGCCACCGGCGCCGGCAACGAGACGACGATCACGTCGTTCTGGAACACGCTGGCGCATCACGGCATGCTGATCGCGCCCCTTGATTACGCGGGCGCCCAGGAACTGTTCGATATTTCCGAGCTGCGCGGCGGCTCGCCCTACGGCGCATCGACCTATGCCGGCGGCGACGGCTCGCGTCAGCCCTCCGGCAATGAATTGTCCATCGCCCGCTACCAGGGCGAAAAGGTCGCCCGGCTGGCCACGCAATTCTCGGGCTGACCGACACGCTCGGCCCTATGCGAAGATGATCACGTCAGCGGCTGGCCGACGGGCCGGCCGCGCCGAGCCGCAACCGGAGAGTGGGCATGAAAAAGACCGCTGACGTCGATCATCCGATCAGGAATCTGCTGGCCGTGCGCTGGAGCCCTTATGTGTTCAGCGAACAACCCGTGCCGGCGGCGCACCTGCGTTCGTTGTTCGAGGCCGCGCGCTGGGCGCCCTCAAGTTACAACGAACAGCCGTGGCGGTTCATCGTCGGCCGGCGCGAGCAGGGCGATGCGCACGACCGCATCCTGCAGTGTCTGGCGGAGCCGAATCGGAAATGGGCGTACCGGGCGCCGGTGCTCGTGCTCGGCACGGTCGTTCGGGAATTCGTGGGTAACGGCAATCCGAACAAGGCTGCCGAGCACGATCTCGGTCTGGCGGTCGGTAGTCTGCTGGTCGAGGCCACGGCGCGTGGCCTGCACGTCCACCAGATGATCGGACTGGACCCGGAAGCCGCGCGCAGTGCGTTCTCGATTCCGATGAACGCCGAGGCCCTGACTGCGATAGCGATCGGCTACGCCGACAAGACGGGCGGGGACGACGCCGCGCTGGCCGAACGCGATGCCACGCCGCGCGAGCGGCGCCCGATCTCGGCATTCGTCTTTGGCGATCGGTTCGGCGAAAGCGCCGGGCTTTAAGAGTTTGTCCCGGTAGCCCGCCTTGTTCTGCTGAAACAGGCGCCAATAACCGGCCGCCGTTTTACCTGGCCCCTTGGATCGGCGGTGCGCCTTGTTGGCCCCAGGCGATTGGGGCTGCAACCCGGTGTCGCCTGACACGGCGGCCGGCGACACGAAAAGAGGCCGACGGTTTCCCGGCGGCCTCCTTGTGATGCACTTTGTTGGACGAGAATCAGTCGTCGTTCTGATCAACGATGTTGATCGCGTGCGGCTTGGCCGCGGCGCCGCCGGCCACGCGGATTTCGAGCAGTCCGTTGCGCACGGTAGCGTTGATGTCGGACTCGTCCACCCCGTTGGGCAGGATCATCGCGCGCCGGAACTCGCCGTAGACGCGCTCGCGGGTGTAGTAGAGCACCTCGTCGTCGTTGAGTTCGCTATCACGCTGGCCCGAGATGGTCAGCACGTTGCTGGCGACGGTCACCGAGACATCCTCGCTCTTCACGCCGGCTACTTCGCAGCGCACGATCAGGTCGTTGCCGATGGCGAAGATGTCGGCCGGCGGCACGTAGGCGCCCGCATGGGTGCGACCGCTGCCGCTGACCTTGCCGCGCGTCATCCATTGTTCCTGTGCGCGGTTCATCTCGCTCATGACGTCGAGGAAGCCACGGAACGGGTTGTGACGGGATTTGGGGGGGTGGGGATTGTCAGCCATGGAAACCTCCGGAATGGGTTCGGGCGCCGGGCCCAGTCATCATCGGGCCCGGCCGCTTGAAGGTGCAACCGCGGCGCGATCAGGCGCGCTTCGGGTTGATGGCACGCGTCGGTATCGTCTCTTCGTTGAGTGCCTTGTACAACGCGAAACACATGATCACGAGAACCAGACAGAACGGCAGCCCCGAGGTTACCGCCGCCATCTGCAAGGCCGACAGAGGATTGCCGCCGCCAACCGTTCCGGCGATCAGCAGCACGGCTGCGACCGCGCCTTCCATGATTGCCCAGAACAGGCGCTGCTGCCAGATCGGGTTCGGGTCACCGCCGTTGGTCAGGATATCGACCACGAGCGAGCCCGAATCCGACGAGGTCGCGAAGAACAGCGTGACCACGACGATGGCCAGCGCCGAGGCGATGATCGCGATCCAGGCCGGAATCGGCAATTGGTTCATCAGCACGAAAATGGCGTTGGCGGAGTTGGCATGCATGAGAGCCGAGTCGCCGCCGTGCATGACGTAGTACAGCGCGCTGCGTCCGAAGATGACGAACCAGACCAGCGATGCACCGGTGGGGATCAACAGCGTGCCCAGAATGAACTGACGAATGGTGTAGCCGTAGGAAATACGGGCGATGAACATGCCCACGAACGGCGACCAGGAAATCCACCAGCCCCAGTAGAACAGCGTCCAGGCATCCTGGAAGTTCTGGCCCTTCTTGTCGGTGAAGATATTAAGGCTGGTCTGTACCAGGTGCTGGAGATAGAAGCCGGTGTCGGTGGCGAGATAGCTCAGCAGGTACACCGTCGGCCCCACCGCGAATACGAACACCGCCAGCCCAATCGCCAGCCACATGTTGATGACCGACAGCCGCCGGATACCGGCGTCCACGCCGAGCATGACGCTGGTGATGGCCACGATTTCGACCGCCAGGATGACCAGCAACTCGGTGGTCAGGCCGTCGGCGAAGCCGAATAGCTGGCCGAGGCCGGCCGAGATCTGGCTTGCGCCGAGGCCAATCGAGGTTGCCAGCCCGAACAGGGTGCCGAAAACGGCGAGGATGTCGATCAAATGGCCGATGGGGCCGTAGATGCGATCACCGATGAACGGATAGAACGCCGAAGCCGGCTTGAGCGGCAGGTCGCGGCGGTAGGCGAAATAGCCGAGCGACAGGCCGAGCACGATATAGATCGCCCATGGGTGCAGGCCCCAGTGGAAGAAGGTGTAGTTCATCGCCGATTCGGCGGCCGCGGGTGTTTTGCCGTCGACCACGGGCGGATTCTTGTAGTGCAGCAGCGGCTCGGACACGCCGTAGTAGACCAGCCCGATACCCATGCCGGCGGTGAACATCATCGAGATCCACGACCAGGTATCGAAGTCGGGTGTGGAGTCGTCGGCGCCCAGGCGAAGGTTGCCAAAGCGGCTGACCGCGATGAACACCACGAACACCAGGAACAGCGTGGTGCTGAGAATATAGAACCAGCCGAAGTAGGTGACGATGAAGTTCTGGATCGCGTTGGCGACGCCGGAAAACCCCTGGGGGAAAACGCTGGCCAGCGTCACCAGCACGAGCAGCAATCCGCCGGATATGAGGAATACCGGCGGATTGGTGTGGGTTTTCAGGTAGGTTTTGATCTGGGACATGAACGGTATGCTCCCTGTTGGGTTCGTCTGCCGACGGCCAGCGCGCGGGTCATGGTGCGGCGCGCGGACGGCCGGGGACGTCGAAAAGCACGCGGGGGATTGTGGCTTGTGAACCGGGCGCGACGCGGGCTCGCGCTGCCATGACCGGGCCGGGTCGTGGCGCCCCCTTCGATGACCTGACGGCGATTTCAGCCCGCATTCAGACTACGCCATGCCGATGCCCCCGGCCAGTCACCGCGTGGACAGGCATGTTAAAACGATGCGCGCAACATAATTGCGCGTGCTGCATGACAGATACTATACAGACTAAGGCAGGAATCAACCCGCCGGTTTTTTTTCCGTCCGTGGTGGTGGTCGGCCTGCTGGTGATCTTCGCCGCGGCTGTGCCCGAAACGGCCAACCGGTTCTTCGGTGCGGTCCAGAGCTGGCTGATCGGGAAGTTCGGCTGGCTGTACCTGGCCTCGGTCGGCGTCTATCTGGTGTTCTGCATCGTGCTGGCGCTGTCACGCTACGGTTCCTTCAAGCTCGGGCCGGACCACAGCGAGCCGGATTTCTCATATCTGTCGTGGTTCGCCATGCTGTTCTCGGCCGGCATGGGTATCGGGCTGATGTTCTATGGGGTGGCCGAGCCGGTGTTGCACTACGCCAATCCGCCGACCGGACCGGCCCATACGCCGGCCGCGGCCAAGGAGGCGATGCGCATCACCTTCTTCCACTGGGGGGTGCATGCCTGGGCGATCTATGCCGTGGTGGGCCTGGCGCTGGCTTATTTCGGTTTCCGGCGCGACTTGCCGCTGCGCATCAGTTCGGCGCTGTATCCGTTCATCGGCAAGCGCATCGCCGGTCCGATCGGCAACACGGTCGATGTGCTCGCCGTGTTCGGTACGTTGTTCGGCGTGGCGACCTCGCTGGGGCTCGGCGCGCAGCAGGTGGCCTCGGGCCTGAATTTCCTGTTCAGCGTGCCCGATTCGATGTTCACGCAGATCGTGCTGATCTGCATCATCACGGCCATGGCCACGACATCTGTCGTGTTCGGGCTGGATGCCGGCATCCGCCGCGTGTCCGAACTCAACCTGTGGCTGGCGGCGGCGTTGTTGCTGTTCGTGATCGTGCTGGGGCCGACGCTGTATATCTTCCAGTCGTTCACCCAGAACGTCGGTAACTATGTGTCCTCGCTGGTCGACATGACGTTCAATTCGTACGTGTATACCGGTGGCAAGGACACCCGGAGCTTCATGAGCGGCTGGACGCTGTTCTACTGGTCGTGGTGGATCTCCTGGTCGCCGTTCGTGGGCATGTTCGTGGCGCGTGTGTCGCGTGGGCGGACCATCCGCGAATTCGTCGGCGGCGTGCTGCTGGTGCCGGTGGGCGCCACCTTCCTGTGGATGAGCGCCTTCGGGGATGGCGCCCTGCACATGGTCATGGCCCAGGGCGCGACCGACCTCATGAGTGCGGCCAATGCCAATGTCTCCACCGCGCTGTTTGTCTTTCTTCAGCACTTCCCGCTGACCATGGTGACGTCGGTGCTGGGCACGATCCTGGTGGTAACGTTCTTTGTGACGTCCTCGGACTCGGGCTCGATGGTGATCGACATTCTCACCGCCCGGGACGGCGAGGAGGCGCCGGTCTGGCAGCGCATCTTCTGGGCGGTCTCGGAGGGTCTGGTGGCCATCGTACTGCTGCTGGCCGGCGGTATCGGCGCGTTGCAGGCCGCCTCGCTGGCCTCGGCGCTGCCGTTCACCCTCATCATTCTCATCATGGCGCTGGGGCTGTACAAGTCGCTGAAAGTCGAGGCGGTCAAGCAGGATTCGATGCGCCACATGATGAATACACCCTCCAACGTGGCCTCGGGCGCGGGTGGCAACTGGCAGCGCCGGCTCGAGACGCTGGTGTCTTCGCCGCAGCGCGGTCAGATCGAGACCTTCCTCAAGGACACGGTCAAGCCGGCGATGGACGAGGTGGCCGAGAAGTTCCAAGAGTCGGGCATGAGTGCCGATGTCTCGATCGAGGACGATCGCTGTTACATCGACGTGGACCACGGGGCGGAGATCGACTTCGTCTACGGCGTGCGCGCCCGCCGCTTCGCCGCGCCGTCGTTCGCCATGGGCGCGCTGCGTGCGCGCCGGGACGATACCCGCGATCGCAGCCATTATCGCGCGGAGGTCTATCTGCGCGAGGGGGGACAGCAATACAGCGTGGTCGGGTACACCCGGGCGCAGCTGATCGGCGACATCCTCGATCAGTACGAAAAGCATCTGCATTTCCTGCATTTGATGCGCGATTAGTCGCATCCGGAACCCGGCGCTCGCGGGCGCCGGTCCTTTCGTCGTCGGTGACGACTCCCCGATCGGTTATCCTTGACCCCGTTTTCGCCAGCCCGGATGTTCATGCGCCCCAATCCGCTCGCCCTGACTGCCGTGCCGCCGATGATCAAATGGCTCCTGATCGCCAACGGCATCGGTTTTCTGCTGCGCATCTACGATCCGCAGTTGATGATCCTGCATTTTGCCTTGTGGCCGCTGGGAAACTTCCCGGTGGCCGCGACCGGCATCAGCGTCGGTTTCAAGCCCTGGCAGCTGGTCAGCTACGCCTTTCTGCACGCGAACTTCTTCCATCTGTTCTTCAACATGTTCGGCCTGTGGATGTTCGGCCGCGTGCTGGAGCAGATATGGGGACAGGCGCGATTCCTGCTGTTCTACACCGTATGCGTGATCGGGGCCGGGCTGACGCAGCTGGTGGTGGTGTCATTCATCCAGTCCGGACCGGTCGCGCCGACACTGGGTGCCTCGGGCGGCGTGTTCGGCATTCTGCTGGCCTTCGGCATGATGTTTCCCAACGTGCGCGTCATGCTGCTGATTCCGCCCATCCCGATGCCGGCGAAATATTTCGTGTTGGGGTACGGCGCACTGGAACTGTTTTTCGGCGTCACGGGCACCGAGGCCGGCGTGGCGCATTTCGCGCATCTCGGTGGCATGGCGTTCGGCTTCATTCTGCTGATGATCTGGCGGCGCCAGGGGCGCCTCGGCGGGTGAGGGCATGACGTACCGCTTGCCCGCCGTGACCGTGCCGCCGCACCGCGCGGTTGTGCGCGTTGTCGCGCCATGAACAGCGTCCTGCTTCACCGCATATTCGGGCTGGTGTTCTGCACCGTGGGTGCGATGACGGCCATCAGCGGGTTCATGTTCTGGTTCGACCCGCCGGACGTGCCACTCAACAATGTCTTCCTTGCGGCGATGGTCGGGGTGGGCGCGATTGCCTTCATCGGCGGCCTGGGGATTTTTCGACGCCTGGCGGCGGCGCGCTGGGCCATGATCGTGCTGGCGGCGCTGGTGCTTTGTGTGGACGTGATCGGCATCGGTCACGCCATCTGGATCGCCAATATCGGCGCACTCGTTATCATGCTCACGGCGGTCATGCCGCTGGTGCTGGCCATCTCGGCGCTCTACGAACTCGGCCGTCCGGCGCGCGATACGCACTGAAGGCCGGGCCGCCGACCATAATGGCGAACACAGGGCCCCGGAACGCCGGCGTATCGCCCGGCGCCGACGCTTTTTCGCCCCATGCGGCTTTGCGGTCGTCCACCGTCGCCCGGCGGTTCATCGGTGCGCCCTGCCGGGCGCGCATTTACGCTGCTAGACGCTGACGTTGAGCGTGACCTCGATGTTGCCGCGGGTGGCGTTGGAATAGGGGCAGACCCGATGTGCCTTGGCCACCAGGTCGTCGGCCGTGTGTTGTTCCAGTCCGGGCAGCGAGACATCGAGGGTTACCGCGATACCGAAGGCGTCGCCCGACGGGCCGATACCCACGTGTCCGGTGACCCTGTGGTCCTCGGGCAGCTTGATCTTCTGTTGGCCGGCGACGACCTTCATCGCGCCGATGAAGCACGCTGAATAACCTGCTGCGAACAGTTGCTCCGGATTGGTGCCGTCGCCGCCGGCGCCGCCGAGCTCCTTCGGCGTCGACAGTTTCACGTCCAGCACCGGGTCCGAACTCGCCGCGCGGCCGTCCCGGCCGCCGGTTGCGGTGGCTTCGGCCTCATAAAGAATCTTGTCGACTGCCATGGGGGGGCCTTGGGGCTAAAATGAAGCCGTGAGATTGTCACGACGTTATGTTGCGCGCAACTAGAAGTGACCCATGAACATCCGGCGCGCCCTGTGGTCTTAAGCTAGAATCAACCGCGCGCCGCACCGAAATCCGCAGCCGGCACCACGATATGAGCATCATGAAGACGCGTTTCCTCTGGCTGACCGCTCTGGTCGCTCTGCTTGCCGGCTGTGCTTCCGGGCCGGTCTATCGGCCCGCGCCCGCGCCCGGCGATTTCGGTTACCGTGATACCAAGCTCACGGCCCAGCATTATCGCGTCAGCTTTGCCGGTGATGACGGCACGGCCCGTGAAACAGTCGAGAACTTTGCCCTGTTCCGGGCCGCCGACCTGGCATTATCGCACGGCGATGACCATTTCCGCGTGGTATCGCAACAGACATCGCCGATTACCGAGAACAATGATTTTGGCCCCACCGCCGCGGTGGGCTATGGCTGGGGCTATCCGTTCTGGGGCACCGGCATCGGTTACAGCACCGGCAGTGTGAGCCGCACACGCTATGAATGCGTGCTGCAGATCCAGATCGGCCCGAATGTGCCCGATCAGGGGCCCGACGTCTACGACGCGCGACAGGTCAAGCAGAACCTCGCGCCCGAAGTGGCGGCCCGGCGGCGATAAGCGATCGCTGTATCGTCGTCCGGACGGGCCGTGCCGGACCGGCCGGTTGCCGCCGCACCCGTCGCCGTGCCTTGCGGCCATAAGGCTATCGTCTGATGCATGCCCCGCGGGGGATTCCGTATGCTGGCCTAAACATACCGACATGAATGGATCCGATGACTGACAGCAAGATCGAATCGGTTCTGCGCGAAGATCGCGTGTTCGAACCGCCCCGTGCGTTCGTCGATCAGGCGACGCTCAAGCCAGCTGATGTCGAGGCGCTGTATCGCGCAGCCGAGGAGGACCACGAGGGCTTCTGGGCCGATCAGGCGCGCCGGCAGATCGACTGGCACAAGCCGTTCAGCCAGACCCTGGATGCCAGCAATGCGCCGTTTTTCAAGTGGTTCGCCGACGGCGAGCTCAATGTGTCCTACAACTGTCTCGACCGGCATCTGGAAAGCCGCGGCGACAAGACCGCGATCATTTTCGAATCCGACGACGGCGAGGTCGAGCACATCAGCTATCGCGAGCTGCATGCGCGGGTCTGCCGTTTCGCCAACGCGCTCAAGGCCAATGGTCTGGGCAAGGGCGACCGGGCGGTCATTTATCTGCCCAACGTGCCGCAGGCGGCGATCGCCATGCTGGCCTGCGCCCGGATCGGCGCGATCCACTCGGTGGTCTTCGGCGGGTTCTCCGCGCCGTCGCTGCGCGACCGCATCGACGACGCCGAGGCCAAGATGCTCATCACCGCCGATGGCAACTATCGTGGCGGCAAGCTGATCCCGCTCAAGGACGTGGCCGACAAGGCACTGTCCCAGGGCGGCGCTTCGATCGAAAAGGTTATCGTGCTCAAACGCTCGGGCACCGAGGTAACCATGACCTCGGGCCGCGACCTGTGGTGGCACGACGCCATTGACGGCCAGTCCGAGACGTGCGAGCCGGAATGGGTGAACGCGGAGCACCCGTTGTTCATTCTCTATACCTCGGGCTCCACCGGTAAACCCAAGGGCATCCAGCACTCCACCGGCGGGTATCTGCTGGGCGCGATCTGTACCTGCCGCTGGGTGTTCGACCTGGGCGACGACGATGTGTTCTGGTGCACCGCCGATGTCGGCTGGATCACCGGACACACCTACATCACCTATGGCCCGACGGCCTGCGGCGCAACCCAGGTCATGTTCGAAGGCGTGCCGACTTACCCGGAAGCCGATCGGTTCTGGAAAATGGTCGACACCCATCAGGTCACCATCTTCTACACCGCGCCGACCGCGATCCGCGCGCTGATGAAGCACGGGGATGAATTCCCGCAGCGTCATGCGCTGGACAGCCTCAAGGTGCTGGGCACGGTCGGCGAGCCGATCAACCCGGAAGCCTGGATGTGGTACCGCAAGATGATCGGCCATGATCGCTGCCCGATCGTCGACACCTGGTGGCAGACCGAGACCGGTGGTCACATGATTACGCCGATCCCGTCCTACACGCCCACCAAGCCGGGCTCGGTGACGCACGCGCTGCCGGGTATCGCGGCCGATATCCTGGATGAAGCCGGCAAGCCGGTGAACGATGCCGGGGCCGGCGGGGTGCTGGTGGTCAAGAAACCCTGGCCGTACATGTTGCGCACCATCTGGGGCGACCCGGAGCGCTACAAGGAGACTTACTTCGGCATGTACGATGCCCATACCTACGTCGCCGGCGATTCCGCACAGCGCGACGAGCAGGGCTATTTCCGTATTCTGGGACGCATGGACGACGTCGTGAATATTTCCGGGCACCGTCTCGGTACGATGGAAGTCGAGTCTGCCCTCGTCGCCCATGGGCAAGTGGCCGAAGCCGCCGTGGTTTCGCGCCCGCATGACGTCAAGGGCGAGGCCATCGTCGCGTTCGTGATCCTCAAGAGCGGCGAGGGAAGCGAGCAGTTGGCATCGGATTTGCGTAACTGGGTGGCAGAGCAATTGGGTGCCATCGCCAAACCGGAAGAGATCCGGTTTGCCGACGGGCTGCCCAAGACGCGTTCCGGCAAGATCATGCGCCGCCTGTTGCGCTCGGTCGCGCGCGGGGACGAGGTTACGCAGGACGTTTCGACGCTCGAGAATCCGCAGATTCTCGAGCAGCTACAAGCCCGGGGGGCCTGACCTCCGGGGTCGGGTTAGGGGGCGGCCGGGCCGGCCGAGGCGCGTAGCGCCCGCCGGTGCCGGCCTTTTTTTTGCTAGCCTGATGCTGCAGTGCACCATCATGATGCCGGCCTCCGGCGTTCAAGGAATCCAAACATGGCTAACGATGTGGTCATCGCCGCCGCGCAGCGTACGGCGATCGGCCGGTTGTCCGGTACATTGGCAGAGTTGCCGGCAAGCCGGCTCGGGGCCGCACTTATCCGCGATACGCTGTCCCGCCACGCGATCGATCCCGATGTAATCGATGAGGTCGTGCTCGGTCAAGTGTTGACCGCCGGTTGCGGTCAGAATCCGGCGCGCCAGGCGGCGCGCCACGCCGGCCTGCCCGACCGTGTTCCGGCGGCGACACTCAACCGCGTTTGCGGCAGCGGGCTGTCGGCCGTCATCGAAGCAGCCCGAATGATCGCGCTCGGTGACGCCCGTGTGGTGATCGCCGGCGGGCAGGAGTCGATGAGTCAGGCACCGCATCTGCTGCCGGGCTCGCGTCGCGGGCGCCGGCTGGGCGAGTGGCCGATGCAGGACAGCATGATCCATGACGGACTGTGGGATGCGTTCTACGACTACCACATGGGCCGCACGGCGGAGAATGTGGCCAACAAGTATCGGATCGCGCGCGCCGAGCAGGACGAGTTCGCCGCGGCCTCGCAACAACGCGCGGAACAGGCGGCCAAGCACGGCCGGTTCGAGGACGAGATCCTGCCGGTCGCGGTGGCGCAGAAGGGGGGCGATCCGATCGCCTTCGCTCGCGACGAGGGCCCGCGGCCGGGCGTGACCGCCGAAAGCCTGGCCGGCCTCAAGCCGGCGTTCCAGCGCGACGGTACAGTCACGGCCGGCAATGCGTCGGGCTTGAACGACGGCGCTGCGCTGGTGGTGGTCACCACGGCGGCACGTTGTCGCCAGCTCGGTCTGACGCCCTTGGCGCGGATCGCCGGCTATGCCACGGCGGGCGTGGACCCCGCCTTGATGGGGATCGGCCCGGTGGCGGCCAGCCAGGCCTGTCTGCAACGCGCGGGTTGGTCGGTGCGCGATCTCGATCTGATCGAAGCCAACGAAGCGTTCGCGGCCCAGGCCATCGCCGTGAACCGGCAGATGCAATGGCCGCTCGATCGGGTCAACGTCAATGGCGGCGCAATTGCGCTCGGGCACCCGGTTGGTGCATCCGGATGCCGCATTCTGGTGACCCTGGTGCACGAAATGGGCAAACGCGAAGCGCGGCGTGGCCTCGCGACTCTTTGTGTGGGGGGCGGACAGGGTGTTGCGCTGGCTATCGAGCGCCCGTGAACGCAAGCGCGGTGTTGGCGTAGACAAAGCCAATCATGGGTCTGGCGAAATCCCGGCCGCCATGCCGGCCGGCGCACCGATGTTGGCACCGAGCTTGCAACAGTTGTACTGCGCGGGTGATCTTGCGTCGTGTTGTTCTCCTCCAATGCGTGCGCGCTTGTCTTTCCCACGATCGCCCGCGTAATCGCGGCTTCCGGCCGGCGCACATGCGCCGGCCGGTATTTTTTTGGCGAGCGTATATTCCCGGGCCGATGGGCCGGGATGCCGGCGACGTGCAAGTCCGGGGTGGCCTGAATGCATTGTGCAACGGATAATGGCGGGCATGTCGCGCCTGGCCTGGTTGTTCGCGCCCAGCGGAGAAAACATATCCTTCGCTATACGCTGCTGCGTCTCGGTGGCGCTGTCGCTGTGGCTGGCGTTCTATCTCGAACTGGATAACGCCTACTGGGCGTTCATCAATGTCGCGATCCTCATTCAGCCCTTGCCGGGCTTTCTGGTCGTGCGCGGCTTTGCGCGTCTGGCCGGTACCTTCGTGGCCGCCTGTGTCGCGATCCTGCTGATCGCGCTGTTCGCCCAGAGTTACACGCTGTTCTCGGTCGCGCTGGTCGCCTGGGTGTCGGCGATGGTGTTCTGTGCCAGCCTGTTCCGCAATAACCTGTCCTACGGCTTCGTGCTGGCGGGCTATGTGGCGGTGATCATCGGCGTACGTGCGATGTCGGATCCGACCACGGTGTTTTCGGTGGCGGTGGCGCGTTCGTCCGAAACCGCGTTGGCGGCGGTGGTGGCGGCGTTCGTGAGCGTGGTGCTGGCCCCGAGCGTAACCGCGCGGAAGTATTTCGAGGCCCGTGTGGATGCGCTCAAGGCGATCGGGCGACAGTTCCGCGAGCTCGATCGTCCCCCGGACGAAGTCGATGGCGACAGCAACCCGAATACGCCGCACCCGCAGTTGCATGCGTTGGTGGAAAAGACGCTCAAGCTCGAGCAAACGCGCCAGTACGCGCGTTTCGACGCGCCCGGCTTCGGTGAATACAACCGGCTGGCACGACGTCTGGATTATGAGTTGCTGTCGATTGTCAGCGCCATGGCCTCGCTGCAGGTATATCTCGCCAAGCTCGGATCCGCGGTTGACCGGCGTCCCCTCGCGGCGCTCGATCGAGCTGCGGCATTACTGGAGGCCGATCCAGGCGACACGCGCGCCATCAAGCGTGCCTTCGGCAAGGCGTACAACGATGTACTCGCCGATGCCCGCCTCAACGGCGACGGGGGACACCGGGAGCGCTCGTTGGTCGACTGGGTGGTACTCAGTCGCGCGCTCGATATGGCCAACCGCATGCGTGCCGCGGTGATCAAGCACGGCATGCTGATTGCCGAACGCGGTGCCGGCGCGCGCAACGCATCCCGTCGCAGCGAGTTCTCGACCGCCAACCCGATCGGGGAATCGGTCAAGGTCACGATCCGGGCGATCGCGGCCATGGGCTCGGGCGCGGCGATCTGGGCGACGCACGACGAGCCGGCACTGGCCGGGACCATGGTGCTGCTGTCGGTGCTGACGACGCTGTTCGCGCTGATGGACGATCCGGCCGGCGGCGCGCGTGGTTTCGGCATCGGCGGGCTTGTTGCCGGGGGGGCCGCTTTTTTCGTGAATTTCGTGTTCCTGCCGCCAGCGAACAGCTTCGCCATGCTGATGCTGGTGTTGATGCCCTGTGTATTCGTCGCAGGGCTGGCAATGGTCAATCCGCCCACCGCGCTGATCGGCCGGGTGGCCCTGGTGCAGTTTGCACTATTCGTGCATCCCGCCAACGACGGCAGCCGCCAGACATTCGTCGGTTTCCTGGAGACGTTTCTGGGCGCCGAGCTGGCGGTCATTCTGGCGCTCGTGGCGTTCGCGCTGGTGCTGCCGGTCGATCCGAGGCAGCTGTTGCGTGCGCGACTGGCGGGCATATTCGGTGAACTGGCGGCCGGGTTCGCCGAGTCCCGTGAACGCTTCGAGACCCGGGTCTATGATCGGCTGGTCAAACTGCCAACGGCGGCGGATCAGGGCGAATTTCATGTCTCTGCCCGCCAGGCGGCCTTCGCCGCGGTCAACATGGGTGTCGAGGCCCGCTCGCTGCGGGTACTGGCCGATCGCGCCGGTTTCAGTGGCCATACCCGGGCCGCCATCCATGATGCACTCGTGGGGCTCGAATCGTTGTTCAAGCGGGGTTACCCGCGCGTCGAACGAGTGTTCGAAATGCAGGGCGAGGCCAATCGACTGGCCCGGCGGCTGCTCGATGAGGCGCTGACCTTCTCGCCGCGCAAGCGTATGCGCTACGGCGTTCGGGCCTCGGTCTCGGCCGAGCTGATGGCTGCCGCACTGGCCGATTACGGGCAGGCGCGCGAGAATACCGAGGGGCGGCGTATTCGCCTCGGGGAGGCCGATCGTGTTACCTGAAACGATAACCATCGGCGGCATCTACCTGCCCGTCTTCCTGGGGTTTCTGGCCGTAACCGGTGTGGTGTATTTCATCCTGCGCTGGTTCGCCCAGCGCCTGCATCTCTATCGCCTGTTCTGGCATCCCGCGCTGGCCGGTGCGGCCGTGTTCGTGATCCTGTTGTCCTGCCTCCTGCTCTGGTTCGGCCCCTGAGCGTGGTCGTGCGTATGATTTCGTGAAGTCCTGGTGAGTTGATGGCCAATCCCAAGAATATTCTGAAAACAACGGCGCGGGTGGCTGCCACGCTCGTGGTCGTGGCAATCGCAGGTGTGCTGGGCTGGTTCGCCTGGCAGCACTACGTCTATGCGCCCTGGACCCGTGATGCGCGGGTACAGGCTGACGTCATCAATATCGCACCCGAGGTGTCCGGCACGGTGACCGATGTCGCGGTGGCCGACAACAGCTATGTCCGCAAGGGACAATTGCTGTTCAAGATTCAGCCGATACGGTTCAAGCACGCAGTGGCCGAAGCCCGGGCCTCGCTGGCCCAGGCGCGGGCCCAGGAACATTATGCGCAGCGCAAGGCCCGTCGGCTCGAAAAACTGCCGCCGGGCGGCGTGTCGACGCAGAATCTGCAGCAGGCGCAGTCGAATGCCGAATCCGCCCGCGCTTCGGTTGCCCAGGCCAAGGCCAAACTCGCGCAGGCGAAACAGAATCTGCAATGGGCTGCGGTGCGTTCACCGGTCAACGGCTATGTCACGCATCTGCTGCTCGACCAGGGCGACTACGCCTCCCAGGGGTCATCGGCGATGACCCTGGTCGACGCCGAAACCTTCCGTGTCACCGCTTATTTCGAAGAAACCAAGCTGGCGAAGATTGCGGTCGGCGACCCGGCCGATATCACGCTCATGGCCGGCGATACCCATCTCAAGGGGCATGTCGCAAGTATTGGCCGCGGCATTGCGGTCGGCAACAATGCGCCGGGCGAGCGCAATCTGCCCAACGTGAGCCCCACATTTCAATGGGTACGCCTGGCCCAGCGTGTGCCCGTGGCTATCGCCTTCGACCGGCCGCCGCAGAAGCTGCCATTGTCCGTGGGCCTGACCGCGACCGTGCATGTTCACCCCAAGGCCGGCGACACCGGCGGCTATGCGGCCTCCGCGCACAAGGGCAACCTGCGCTGGTCGCCGGCCCGGCGCGGGCAGTTCGGCGACGAAGATCACGCCGGGCGATCATCGTCGTCCGCCGGGGCGAACGGCGCCGGCAACCACTGACGCCGCTCAGCCGGTGTCGACAGGTGCGCGGCCGACGTCCTCGAGCCGATCGACGCGGCGCAGTGCCGGGAACATCCACAGCCAGCCGCCGACCACCGCGAGCGTGCCCAGGCCGCCGAGTACCACGGCCGGTACGGTGCCCAGCAGACCGGCGGTGACCCCGGATTCGAATTCGCCGAGCTCATTCGAGGCCCCGATGAACAGCATGTTCACGGCGTTGACCCGGCCGCGCATGGCATCGGGTGTGGCCAGTTGGATGAGTGACGAGCGCACGAACATGCTGATCATGTCGGCCGCGCCCATGATGACCAGCGCCGCGAACGACAGGGCGAAGTGGGTGGACAAGCCGAACACGATCGTCCCCAGACCGAATACGGCCACAGCGACGAACATGGTCGGTCCTGCGCGGCGGTTCAGCGATACCCGGCTCAGATACAGGCCCATGGCGAACGCCCCCACGGCCACCGCGCTGCGCAGGGCGCCGAGGCCGGCCGGGCCGGTATGCAGAATCGAGTGGGCGTAGACCGGTAGCAGGGCGGTGGCGCCGCCCAGCAGCACGGCAAACAGATCCAGCGAGATGGCGCCGAGAATGATTGGCCGGGAACGCACGTAAACGATGCCCGCGGTAAACCGGGCGAAGGCGCTCTGGGTCGTGGTGTCGGCCTTGGCCGGCAGCGGGCGGCGGATCCGCGCCACCGAAGCGGCGGCAACCCCGAACAGGGTCGCGCATGCCGCATAGGCGACGCTGGGCCCGGCCAGATAGATGGCGCCGCCGATGGCCGGCCCGCCGATGACGGCGATCTGGAAAACGGACGAATTGATCGCGATCGCCTTGGGCAAGCGTGCTTCCCCCACGATTTGCGGCAACAGCGAGGTCAGGCTCGGCCCCGAAAATGACCGGGCGACACCGAACAGCGCCAGCGTTGCGAAAAAGCCGATGGGCGACCGGGTGCCGGACAGCGTGAGTACGAGGAAGATCAGCGAGACCAGCGTCATGATCGCGGCACTGGCGATCAGCAGCAGGCGCCGCGGCAGGCGGTCGGCGGCATCGCCGGCCGGCAGTACGAGCGCGGCCATCGGCAGAAACTGGGCGAGCCCCACCCAGCCCAGCGTCAGCGCACTGTGGGTCATGGCGTAAAGCTGCCAGCCCACCACCACAGACTGGATCTGCACCGCGGTGGCCGCCGTCAGCCGGCTGGTCAGCAGTTTGAGAAAGGCCGGATCGCGCAGAACGCTATCGGCCGCCGGAGTCAACGCGCCACGCATGAGCGCGGGATTGTTGCATAGTCCAGTGGGCTGCGCCTCAGCTGTAGCGGATGGCTTCGATTTCCAGTTCGCGACGCGAGTCCGGCAGTTGCACTTCGACCACGTCGCCGGTGCGCTTGCCGAGCAGGGCCCGTGCGACCGGCGAATGCAGGCTGATTGCGCCGGTGGCGGCATTCGTTTCGTCCGCGCCGACGATGCGATAACAATGCCGCGAGTCGTCGGCATCGACCACATCGACCCAGGCCCCGAAGAAGACCTGGTCCGGGCTGTCGGCTCGCGGCGAAACCGCGGTCAGTTCGTCGACCCGTTTGCCCAGATAGCGCACGCGCCGGTCGATCTCGCGCAGTTCCTTCTTGCGGTAGATGTACTCGGCGTTTTCCGAGCGATCGCCCTCGGCCGCGGCATCCGCCAGCTTGCGCACCACGAACGGGCGTTTCACGCGCCAGAGGTGATCGAGCTCGTCGGCCAGGGCCTGCCAGCCTTCACGGGTGATGTAGTCGCGCTTGGCCATGTCGGGTCCGTCGGTAAAACAGGCGCAGCATAAACCAGGACGCAATACGGGTCAGCGCTGCACCGAGGCCATATCGTCGAGCGCCCACGGGCTGCGAAGCGGATGTAAACGGCCGCTGCGGGCGCTGGCCCGTGTGGGATGGCGTGCTTCAGGCAGCCCCGCCCATCGAGCCGGGCGGCGGCGGCAGATCGTCCGGCACGAAGAAGTCCGGCCAGAGTTCCTGGCTCGGGTCGACCGCATAGACCGAGAAATCGGTCACGCCCGCTTCGGCCAGGATCCGGTCGTCCATACAGAATTGGCCGGTGAATTCACGTGCCGGCCGGGTGAGGATGACGTGCGCCGCGTCGGCCACGATATCCGGTATGCGGCAGTGCTGGCGCAGTTCCTCGCCGCCGATGAGGTCGATGGCGGCGGTGGCGATGCCGGTACGCGGCCACAGGGCGTTGAAGGCAATGCCGTCGTCGCGGAATTCCTCGGCCATGCCCAGCACGCACAGACTCATGTTGTATTTGGCCATCGAATAGGCGACGTGCGGGGCGAACCACTTGGGCTGAAAATCCAGCGGCGGCGAGAGGTTGAGCACATGCGGGTTTTCCGCCTGCCGCAGATAGGGAATACAGGCCTGGCTGACCAGAAACGTGCCGCGGCCGTTGATCTGGTGCATGAGGTCGTAGCGCTTGGCCGGCGTGTCCGTTGTCTGGGTCAGTGAAATGGCGCTGGCGTTGTTCACGCAGATATCGATGCCGCCGAAATGCTCGGCGGTTGCGCGCACAGCCGCCTCGATCGCATTCTCGTCGCGAATATCGCAGACGATGGGCAGGGCATGGCCACCCGCGGATTCGATCTCGGCGGCGGCGGTATGTACGGTGCCGGGCAGCTTGGGATGTGGCTTGTCGGTCTTGGCGGCGATCGCGACGTTGGCGCCGTCGGCCGCGGCGCGCCTGGCGATGGCCAGCCCGATGCCGCGCGAGGCGCCCGTGATGAACAGCGTCTTGCCCGCCAGACTGGGCGCGGCGGGGGGGTTCAATTCGGCCATGGTCTCCTCCGAATGGTCGATGGGATTGGTGTCAATTTCCGCGCTCGTGCCGGATGCATTGCATATTCGGCCAGCCACGGCGGCATCCGCTTGGCGCCATGCGCCCGGTGCGCATCAGCCAGCGATAGCGCCGGCCCCAGAGGCTTTGTTCGCCCCGAAAACCCATGGCTCAGTTCAGCCAGACCAGGCCGGCGTTGAGATACAGCGCATAGCTGGCCCAGGCGAGATACACGGCGAACAACAGCCCGGAGAGGCGGTCGGCGCGCCAGAACGCCGCCGTGGTCGCCGCGATCGCCAGCCACAGCACAACGATCACGAGCAGCGCCCAGCCCAGCGCGTGTGCGCCGAAGGCGACGGGCATCCACAGCGCGTTGAGTGCAAGCTGGAGCACGAACAGACCCAGTTCACGGCCGAGTCCGCGGGCGCGCCACACGCGCCAGGCGGCCACGGCCATGGCGATGTACAGCAGTGTCCAGACGATAGGGAAGGCCGCATTCGGCGGCGTGCCCGGCGGCTGATCGAGGGCGATGTACCAGTCGCCGGGCGGCGCCAGCGCGCCGGACAGCGAGGTCAGCGCGACCAGGATGCCGCACACGGCTGCGGCCCGCGTGGGGTTGAAGCGCCGTTCGGCGGGCGATGCGGTCATGGCAAGCTCCTCTGGCGGTCAGCCCGCGGTGTCGATCGTATCCAGCAACAGTCCGGGCATGGCGTCCGAGGTGCCCAGATAGGGCGCGATCTCGATCGTGACGTCCGGATGCGCGGCACGGGTCTGCGCGACGTCGGCCGGAATGTCCTCGGCCACATGGCGCCCGGCCGCCAGGAAATACGGCAGGACCGTGACATGCGTGGCACCGTCCTGGATCAGCTTTTCCAGTCCGTCGGGAATGCTCGGCGGCGCCAGCTCCAGGAAGGCACACTCGATCGCCGCGAAGCGATCACCGGCAGTGGTCCGGACCCGGTCGGTCAGGCTGCGGACCTCATCGTTGGATTCGGCCCGGCGGCTGCCGTGGGCCACCACGAGCAAAGCGTTTGTCATACAGTGATTCCCGGTAATGCGAGTTGTCGAACACTCATTCAGCATCGACCCGTTTCACGACGGCTTGATGCTACCAGACGCGGCCCGGTCTGGCGGTGGGATCGGGCCGCGCCGAACGGGCGGGCAAGCCATCGTTTGGTCGAGTTGATAGAATACCGGCCCGATCGACAAACGCCGCCGATTTCGGCGAGGTTCGACATGTCAATGCCCCAGAACGAACCCGTGACTTTCACGCGCGACTGCGAGGCCGTGCTCATCCCGGCCGGCGACACCGTCGAGATTCCGGTGGGAACGCACGGCAACGTCACCCAGGCGCTGGGTGGCTCGTTCACCGTCTATATCGCCGGCAATCTCATCCGCATCGCGGGCGAGAACGCCGACGCCATCGGCAAGGAAATGCCGGAGCCGCTCAAGTTGCCGGACAACGCCACCGCCGAGGACGTCGAGGCGATGGTCTGGGAACAGATGCAGACCGTGTTCGATCCGGAGATTCCGATCAATCTGGTCGATCTCGGCCTGGTCTATCGCTGTGAATTCGACCACAGCGACCCGGATAATCGCGTGGTCGATATCGACATGACGCTCACCGCACCGGGTTGCGGGATGGGCGACATCCTGGTCGACGACGTGCGCGCCAAGGTGAAGATGGTACCGACCGTGGTCCGGGTGAACGTGGAAATGGTCTTCGATCCGCCCTGGAGCATGGAAATGATGAGCGACGCCGCCAAGCTCCAGGTCGGCATGCTCTAGCCGGCCCGGGCTGCATCCAAACGGGGCTGGGGCGAATGTTCTGTCCGCGGTCTAGAAGTGGACGATCCCTAGCACGCCGATCACGATCAGATACGCAGCCACAATGTAGCTGAGCAGGCGCGGTGCGAGCAGGATCCCCACGCCGGCGACCAGGGAAATGATGGGCGCGAGATGGCCACTGCTGATGGTTATCGTCATAAGATTTGGATGTTGCTAATCGTGGCGAAGGTCGACGTTGGACTCGTGTTCGACCCGCCGTGTGGAACATGGAACTGATGAGCGATGCCGCCAGGCTAAAGGTGGGCATGCTCCAGGAAGACGGCGCCGATCCCGATGATCGGCGCCCATAAATTGGCGATCGACGCCTTACTGATAGACGCGCTTACGCTCCTGCTCAAGCTTTTTGAGGATCGAGTCCAGCTGATCCGGATAGGCCAGGAAGCGCTGGAACTGGCTCATGCCGAACTTGGCCATTTCGGGCTTGTTGTCCCGGTCGTAGAACTGGGCCGTGTGTTGAACCGTCTTCATGATATTGAACTGCTGCTTCAAAATCGCATTCTCTGGCGGCTTCGCGGCCTTCACCACCGGTAGCTGTCCCAGGGCTTCATTGAGCCGGGTCTGGTTGTCTGGTTTGACTAGGAAGGCGAGGAACGTCTTAGCAGCCTTCTTGTGCTCGGCGCGCTCCGGAATCGCCAGCATGTCGATCGGCGCGTCCTCACCCATCGCGACCTTCGGATTTATTTCCGGGAACCGTACGAAGCCAATCTCGGAGCGCTGATTCTGCGGAATGTTCTGCTGGAAGAATGAACCGATCAGGAACATGCCGGCTTTGCCGTTCAACAGAAAACGCATGGCGCCCTGCCAGCGATACGACGTCGGATCGTCGGTATAGTAGCCCTTCTTGATCAGCGTAGCCCAGTGTTCGAAGACATTCTTCACGCGCGGATCCGTATAGGGAATTTCGCCGTGACAGAGTCTCTCGTGGAAAGCGTAGCCGTTGATCCGCATATCCAGATAATCGAACCAGGCGGCGGCCGGCCAGAGTTCCTTGTCACCTAGCGCGAAGGGCTTGACGCCATTCTTTTTAAGCGTTGCGGAGGCCTTTAGCAGTTCGTCCCAGGTCTTGGGCGGTTGAATGCCGTATTTCTGGAAAATATCCTTGCGGTAGTAGATGCCCCACATGTAATAGGTGTACGGCATGCCCCACTGCTTGCCGTTATACGTCAGCTGTTCGGTGACCGCCGGCGAAACCTTGTTCTTGAAATCGATCTGGTTCCAAAGATCGGACATGTCCGCAAACAAGTGGTTCTTGACGAACAGCTGCATGCGCGTGCCTGGATACCAGTAAACGAGATCCGGCGGATTCGCCACCAGCCAGTTGCGGATCGCTGTTTTCTCGGCCTCGTGATCGTACACATTGACCTTGGCCTGGATATTCGGATGGCTCTTGTTGAAATCCGCCACGATCTCGGCAAAGGCCTTTTGTGAGGCCGGATTGCTTAGCCCCGAATTGATGACGAGCGGCGTGGCGGCCTGGGCGGCCGGCAGGGCTGCAGCGCACAGGCCGAGCACCGCAATACATTGACGTAGTTTTTTCATGAGTCTCCTCCTAGTATTCTGTTTCTATTGGTTTGGAGCTGAAAATGGTTGAGCGCTAAAAACCGGTAGTATCGGGGGCCCGCCAGATGGCGAGATCAGCCGGCGCGATCTGGCGCTGACCGACAACGAATTCCGCGTCGGGCGGTGCGGGTGCTGTCAGGGTCCGTGGCCCGAAATTGAAGGCGAAAACATGATTGGCCCGACGACGGATACGAAGGCCATCGGGCAGATGCTGCGGGGCCAGCCCGGCCTCGCGCGCCATATGCGCTAACAATAGCTCGCAGAGTGTTTGATCCGGCCAGCCCGCGAGATAACGCCGTTGACCATACGCGTAGACCACGCCACGCCCGTCGGCCAAGTGTGCCTCGGGCGCAAGATTGCTTTCGACCTGCTCGAGCCAGCGTTCGATATTCCCGTGATAATCCGATCCGGAAACGGCTTCCGACCAACCGGGCCGAAACGATTCGGCGCGCACGACGCGTAGCGGCAGTATGTCCTGAAGCACCCCCGGGGCGAGTGTGTCCGGTGTGTGAAAAGTCCCGGTTCGCGAGCCGCTGCGTGGGCCGATCAGCGTCGGCCCGGCATAGCTTTCGATGGCCTTGCGCGCGGTCTCGCTGACGAAGGGCAGGCTGGGAATTACCACGAGCGCGTAGTTCGACAGATCGGTATCGGTGGCGACGATATCCACGTCGAGCCCAAGCCGGCGCAGGCCGGAGTAGAAGGTGAAGGCGAGTTGCCAGTAATCGAAGTTGGCGCCCTGTGGCTGCGTGTCGAGCATCCAGCAGGCTTGGTAATCGAAGATCAGCGCGACTGGCGCCCGATCATGAGTCAGCTCGCCGATTGTCCCGATTTCGGCTGCTACACGTGCGGCTTCGTCACGCGCCACATCGGCCGTGCCGTCGGGCCGATAGAGGCCGGTATGCCATTGCTCCTGTGCGAAGGGGGCTTGGCGCCAGCGGAAATAAGAGACTGTTTCGGCGCCGTGGGCAAAAGCCTCCCAGCTCCACAGTCGCACCATGCCGGCTAATGGCGCGGGATTGTGGGTGGCCCAGTTCACCGGCCCCGGCTGCTGTTCCATGACCCAGAACCGGCCGTGGCCGACGCTGCGATAGAGGTCGTGATGAAACGCGGCCATATCCGGGTGGCCGGTCCGCATGTAGCGGCGTTTCGTGGCCTCGTCCCAGGGTCCGACGTCGAGAAAGCCGAGCGGATAGCTATCCCAGGAAAAGGCGTCCAGGTCGCGGCCGAGGGCATGATGATCGTAGCCGGTATAGAAGCCCATGCCGTTGTGCAGCACGGTGCGCCCCGGTGAATGAGCGCGCAGGATATCGACCTGCTCCCGATTGAAAGCCACGACCTGGTCGGAGGAGAAGCGCCGAAAATCTACGCACTGCGCGGGATTGGGCTCAGTGACGGCAGCAATCGGCGGATCGATATCGTCAAACGAGTCGTAGACTTGGCTCCAGAAAATCGTGCCCCAGGCCGCATTGAGCGTATCGATCGTGCCGTAGCGGTCGGCGAGCCACTCGCGAAACGCCTGGGCTGCAGCTTGCGAATAGCTAACCACGGTATCGTGGCAGCCATATTCGTTATCCGTCTGCCAGGCGATGACCGCCGGATGCGCGCCGTAGCGCTGGGCTACGGCAGCGCTGATGCGCCGGCTCTCGGCGCGATAGGCCGGGCTGGAAAAGCAGTAGTGTCGACGCGAGCCAAATCCGCGGGTATGCCCGTCGGCGCCGACCGCCAGGATGTCTGGATGACGGCGGATCAACCAGCGCGGTGGGGTGGCGGTCGGCGTGCACATGATGAGGTCCAGGCCGGCGTCGGCCAAAGTCTCGACCGCGCGATCCAGCCAGCCCCAGTCAAATTGGCCGGGTGCCGGTTCGATTAGAGACCAGGCGAATTCGGCGATGCGCACGCGGCTTATGCCGACGGCCCGCATCTCACGGGCATCTACTGCCCACTGAGTTTCCGGCCAGTGTTCCGGGTAGTAGCAAACGCCTAGCGTCATCCGGCGTTCGGCGGCGTCGGTTGTCGTTTTCTGGTTCATAGGGTTAGTGCACGGCGTCTGCGGCGATCAGCAGCGCCTGCTGCGGCGCTACGATCGGTATCTGGATTCCGCAGCGCTCCAGCCATTCGCCGGTGAATGTATGCCCGTTCTCGTTGAGTGCGTCGGGCATGGTTCGCATGCCGAAATCCTTGCGCCTCGGGTGGTCGAGCAAGCGCACGCGATAATGTCGATCAGGCGCCAGGCCGGTCAGGCGGAGCGGGGGCGGTACCGGATCACGGGCCGAGGCGAGCCGGGCGTAAGCATAAAGCGCGCGGTTACCGTCCGGCGTGATGATGCCGTGTGCGATCACGCCGGACTCGTCGACGTCCAGCCGGACCGGGTGGCCGCCGTGCAGATGAGCGCGCCAATCCTTATAGACTCTGATCCACGCCGCGATATCGTCCGCCTCCTGTTCGTTCAGGGCGGTGACGTCGAGTTCCAGACCGAAATGGCCGAATAGCGCGGTCGCGCCCTGAAAATCGAATTCGATGACGCGGCCCGTGGTGTGCGACGCGTTGGGCCCGATGTGTGCGCCCATGATCTCGGGCGGAAAGAACAGGCGAAAGCCGTCGTGAATGCTCTGACGCTCGATGCCGTCGTTGCAGTCGGATGTCCAGACACGATCGGTGCGCTGCAGGATGCCGAAATCGGCGCGGGCCCCACCCGAGGCGCAGGATTCGATCTCGAGCGTCGGATGCGCGGTGCGAATTCGATCGATCAGTTCATAGACCGCGCGGGTCTGGGCATGCACTGCCGGCCGGCCCGCGTGGCCCGGCTGAGTCAGATCGCGGTTCATATCCCATTTCAGATACGCGATCGGCAGGTTCGAAAGCAATGCGTCGAGATGCTCGAACAGATACGCGCGAACCTCGGGCCGCGCCAGATCGAGCACGTACTGATGCCGGCCGATCGGCTGGCGGTAACCCGGCGTAGCGAGGATCCAGTCGGGATGGGCGCGGAACAGATCTGAATTGGGATTGACCATTTCCGGTTCGACCCATAATCCGAACTGCATGCCCAGTGCGTTGACGTGCTGGGCCAGCGGCGCGAGGCCGTCTGGGTATTTGCCGGCGTCAACGGTCCAGTCGCCCAGCGCGCGGCGATCGTCGTCGCGGCCGCGGAACCAGCCGTCGTCGAGTACGAAGCGCTCGCAGCCGAGCGCGGCGGCGCGATCCGCGAACGCCATGAGGCGCGCCGGCTGATGATCGAAATAGAAGGCTTCCCACGTGTTGGCGTGCACCGGACGGGGCGTTTGCGTCGCGCTTGGCAGGATCCTCCTGCGCACAAACCGATGCCAGGCGTTGGCCATGCCCGAGAGTCCCGTTCCGGACCACGCTGCGTACGCCACCGGCGTTTTATAGCGCGCGCCGGGTTCGAGCACAATTTCGCCGGGAAGCAGCAACTCGCCCAACTGAACCTGACGTCGACCGTCGCGCAGGCGCTCTGCCAGCCAGCGGTGATTGCCGCTCCAGCCGAGATGAAAGCCGAACACCTCGCCGGCCTGTTCGCCGAAATGGGCTGTGCCAGCAATCAGCCCCGGAAAACTGTGGTGCGACGTGCGCCCAGTACGGTTGTCGCCAGTCAATGCCTGGTCTGGCCAGGACTGTCGACGGGTCTGGAATTCGCGGCTCCATCGCCCTTCGAACGTCAGCAGTTCGTCCACGCGCGCCGGCAGCGGGCAGGCCAGAGCGGCGAGCCAGTCGACGGTATAGGGCGCGTCGCCGTTATTGACAAGCTCGACGGCGCTGGTGAGCACACCGCACTCGTCGTCGAGCGTCAGTTCGATGGTAAGCCCAAGCGCAGCAACATCGTCGCGGGCGATGATCACCAGGGTATTGCACTGTTTTTCGATCGCGTCGGTCTCGAAGCGGGTCAGCCACTCGTATCCGCCGCGTGAACCGGCGATGCCAGGATGGCCCATGAAACCGGCGCCGGCTTCCGGTAACAACGACAGAGCGACGTCGTCGTCTAGTCCGCCTTGCGGCAGGGCCCGTGAGCGATCGGCCGCCAGCATGGCTTGGCTGATGTCGCTTTGCAGTCGTTTGCCCCAGTAGGCAACGCGCGGCAGTCCGACGATGCCGTCGTCGATGATCAGCGTGGTGGTGGCCGAGTCGAGTCGAGTCATGATGGCGTGCTTTGTTTGAGCGCCTAGCCCTTGCTCGCGCCGAGCGTTAACCCGGCCACGAAATGACGCTGCATGGCGAAGAACAGCACGGCCGGCGGCATTGCGGCGATCAGAGCGGCCGCCGAAACCAACTGCCAGGACGCGGTGAAATGGCCCTGCAATGACTGTAGAGCGGTGGTGACGGGCCGTACGCTGTCGCTCTGAACCAGCACCAGCGCCCAGAAATAGTCGTTCCATACGTAGGTGAAGATCAGTACCGAGAGTGCGGCGAGCGCAGGGCGCACCAGCGGCAGTACGATATGGATGAAGATCTTGAATTCACTGACGCCCTCGGTACGCGCGACCTCCAGTAGATCGTCCGGCAATTCGGCGATGAAATTGCGCATAAAGAACACGCAGAACCCGCTCTGGAACGCGATATAGAAAAGGATCAGCGCCCAGTAGGTGTTGTAAAGGCCGATCGCGAGCGAGAAGTTACGTACTGGCACCATCAAAATCTGATACGGCACGAAGTTGCCGCCAACAAACAGCGCGAAAAGGAACACGCTGCCGCGAAAACGATACTTGGCGAGCGCAAAGCCGGCCACCGTGGCCAGTGCGATCGCGCCAATTACCGACGGGATGGTGATGATCAGGCTGTTGATCAGATAGCGCAGCATCGGTGTCTGCTGGAAGACTTCGGCGAAGTTGTGTACCAGCGTGATCTGGGTGGGTACGCCCCAGTAGTTACCGGCGTTGATGTCGGCCAGCGAACGCATCGATGTGAGAAACACCGCGATCAATGGCAGTAGCCAGAGCAGCAGCACCACGGGTACCGCGATGCGATAGCCGATCTGGACTGCACGCGATTGTTTTTGTATCGGTTTTGGGAACATCAGCGAATCCGGTCCTTTAAGATGCGCCACAGGAAGAAGCCAATGAACACGCTCATGATCAGGAACAGAATCACGGCTATCGCGGCACCGTAGCCTTCGCGATAGTTGGTGATAGATTCCTGATACATGAACCAGGCCAGCACGCTGGAACTGTTGAATGGCCCGCCCTGCGTCATGATCGAGATCAGGTCAAAGCTGCGCAGCGCGCCGATAACCGTGATGACTACCGCGATGAAGGTCGCGGCGCGCAACTGCGGAAGGATCACGTGCCAGAGCAGGCGCAGACCTTTGGCGCCTTCCAGCCGGGCCGCCTCGATCTGTTCCGGATTCACGCTGTTAAGACCGGTCAGATAGATGATCATGCAATAGGCAATCTGCGGCCAAAGCCCGGCCGCGATGATGCCGAAATTCACCAGCGTCGGACTCGACAACACCGCAACCGGCGGCACGCCGAATAGGCCAAGAAAAGCGTTTATCAGGCCGCCGTCAGGTTGATAGAACCATGAAAAAACCAGGCCGATCACGACCTGGGATAAGACAAAGGGGAAAAAGAACAGCGATTTGGCGAGCCGGATTCCGAGGATATTCTGATTGAGAAACAGTGCGATCAGCAGGCCGAGCGGAGGCGCCAGCATGAACAACACCAGCCACAGGATGTTGTTTTCCAGCGAGGTCCAGAATTGGTCCGAGGTAAAGAGCTCACGATAGTTGCCGAAACCGATGAAATGACCCGCCCCGAAGCCATTCCACTGATAAAAGCTCACGATGAAGCTCTGGATGATTGGGTATATCACCCAGATGGCGAAGAACACAAAAGCGGGCGCCACGAACAGATACGGTGCTAGTGCGCCGCGTCTGACAAGCGGTTGGCGGGGCGCCACCGTGGCCTTTGATGACACGTTGTCTCCTCCTGAAGCGGCCGTTGTACCCGACCGGCTCTCTACGACTATAGTTCCATTATTCGAAACTTTGTTTCAAATTAAGCTAGCGGCACAGCGTGAAGCTGTCAAGGTCCTTTCGAATGCTCCGGATGCCAACACGATGTCCTTATTTCATAAGGCGATTTCTCTGCTCGATCTCATTGCCGAGAGTACGGCGGTGCCGCCGCGTTTCACCGATCTTCTGAATCGGTCGGGGCACCCTCGGGCGACACTGCATCGCCTTTTGCGCGCACTGGCGGCCGAAAGACTGATCACATTCGACAAGTCTACTCAGACGTACCGCCCGGGTCTGAGGCTGCTTGAACTCGCGCATGAGTCTTGGCTTTCATCGGATCTGCGTTCGGTCGCGAGCGCGGATGTGGATTGGCTGGCCGAGCAGACTGGCGAGACAGTTCATCTGGCAGCTTTCGACGGCGACACCATGGTTTACATCGACAAGCGGGACAGCTCCAGCGCGCTGCGCTTGTATTCCGCAGTCGGCAAGCGCGGGCCGCTGTATTGCACCGGCATCGGCAAAGCGATTTTGGCGAGCCTCAAACCGGAACGGCTCGACGAGCTGCTCGACACCCAGGAGCTGATTGGCCATACGGCCCATACGATCACTGATCGCAAGGCGCTGCAGACCGAACTCGACGCGATTCGCGAGCAAGGTTGCGCGTACGACATGGAAGAGCACGAGCCGGGCGTGCGCTGCGTCGCGGCGGCAATCGTCGACCGAAGCGGCGATGTTGTGGGCGGGGTGAGTATCACCGCGCCCTCGATGCGCATGGCCCCCAGGCTCATGGAATCCATCGCGCCGCTCGTGATCGCGGCGGCTGGCCGCATCGCGAATCGCTACAGCCTTTTGCATTAACAGGGAGACTTAAAAAATGGCCGATATAGCGATGCGCGGCATAGTCAAGCGATTCGGCGACGTGGAAACCATCCACGGCGTGGATATGGACATTCGGCACGGAGAGTTCGTGGTCTTTGTTGGTCCGTCGGGCTGCGGCAAGACCACGCTGCTGCGACTCATCGCCGGGCTAGAAGACATCACCGACGGCGATTTGTATATCGGCAACGAACGCGTCAATACGGTTGATTCGGCCGATCGTAGTATTGCCATGGTATTCCAATCGTACGCGCTCTATCCGCATATGACGGTCGAACAGAATATGGGTTTCGGGTTGCGCATGGCGCGGGTGAACAAGAAAGAGGTTCGCGCGCAGGTCGAAAAAGCCGCAGGCATCCTTCAGCTGGAGAAACTGCTTGATCGCAAGCCGAAGCAGTTGTCGGGTGGGCAGCGCCAGCGCGTGGCTATCGGGCGGGCCATCGTTCGGGAACCGCAGGTTTTTCTGTTCGACGAGCCGCTGTCGAACCTGGATGCCGAACTGCGCGTAGAGATGCGCGTGCAGTTGCAGGAACTGCATCGCCAGCTTGAAACCACGATGATCTACGTCACCCACGATCAGGTCGAGGCGATGACGATGGCCGATAAGATCGTGGTGCTGCGTGATGGCAACGTCCAGCAGGTCGGTTCCCCGCTCGAGATCTATGAGCGGCCGAGCAATGCGTTTGTTGCCGGTTTCATCGGCTCGCCGCGCATGAATTTTATCGACACCACCGTCAAAAAAGCTGTTGAAGGGAACATAGAACTTGTCCTTGCGAACGCAGAGCACGATACCGCTGCACCAGCGAGCTTTAATATTCCGCTGCCCTCTAGCGAGAAACTGGCCGTAGACACAGGAATCAAGCTCGGCATCCGCCCCGAGCATCTGCACGAAGGTACGCATGGAGATGCGATCCTGAACATTCCGGTCAAAGTCACCGAGCGTTTGGGCAACGTGACCTATCTCTACTGCGAATATGGCGGCTCCGAGCGGTTCGTGGTTCAGGCCGATGCCTACACGAAGGCTCAGCCCGGCGACACGGTTCAGGTAACGTTCTCAGCCGACGATTGCCATCTGTTCGACGATCAGGGCAGGGCGCTTACGGGCTGAGTTTGGCAGGGATATCAATCGACCAGCTCGTAACCCATGAGCCGTTCGAGCCGCGCGCGCTGGGCGGCGATCACTTCGCGCGTGCCGGCCTTGAGATCGGTGGTGGCGCGCATGGCGGCGTAACCCTCGGCCAGCAGATCGTAGGTTCGGCCGAGACCGAAGGTGCGGGCCGGCGCGCGGGCCAGTTTGAAGGCCCACCACGCGGCGCGGTTGTCGGCATAGTCGGCAACCAGATCCACCAGTTCCTCCAGCCACAGAATCTGCTGCAGCCGGTCGTCGCGCCGGCCGACCCGGCGCAGCGCGCGCACATAGCTGTGCGGGTTGAGGCTGGCGTTGTCGGCCAGCAGCGCGTCGGTCATCGCGGTGTCGAGGCTTTCCGCCGCGGCCTGGAGTTCGATGGTGATCACCAGCGGGCGGTCGCGGTCGACGATCCGGTCGACCGCGCGTGCGACTTTTTCCGGCCGCCCGATCAGCTCCGACCAATCGGCATCGCGATAAAAACGACGCGTGAGAAACTCGAGCAGGGCATCACCGTCATAGGCGGCGACGCGCTCGGCATGAAAGGCCGCGACCCGGTCCGATTGCCAGTGCCGCAATTCGGCCAGGCGCTGGTGGAACAATGGATCGCGCCGTTTCGCGATCGCGCCGCGGGCGTCGCGCAGGGCGGCCAGCGCTTCGCCGAGCGGACGGGGGGCGGCGCTCATGGTCGCCTCGTCACGCGCCGCATGAGCGGGCCCGCCAGACCGGCCGGAGACGGCCCGTGGCCACCGGCGGTCACGCATGCCAGCGAGGGTGGCGCGGCGGCCTCGGGCGGCGTCTCGCGCGCTACATACAGAGCGGTCCGGACGCCCTGGCGATCGGTCTCGATGGGCTCGGAAAAGCCGGGCCAATCATGCCTGAATACATTCATCTCTCATCTGTCGTTGTCCGAACAGCCGCGCTGCCGCAGCCGGTCCAGGGGCTGTGAATGTGGCCCGCGCCGCGCCGCGCCGGGCGGGGTGGCAGGCTCCTGGCCGGGGCGCCGGGTATCGAGTCTACGCCAGTGCGCGACAACGCCGGCTTGCACTGTCCGGGTTTCGGCCCCGCTATCACAGCGGCCGGCATTGACGATTGTGCACGGTGCACGAGCGCGACGCGGGGGCCCTGGCGATCGTTCCCGTATACTGCGGATGACTTGCGAATTTTCTGTCTATTCATACCGGCCCATGCCCGATCACGCCAATGCCGATCTGCAGGCCAGGCGTCGCGCCAGCCTGGTGCGTATCCGCAAGCTGGCGTACTGGCTCGACGACGCCTGGCGTGTGCCGATGATCGGCAAGCGCGTCGGTATCGACGGTCTCATCGGCCTCCTGCCGGTCGTCGGCGATTTTTCCGGGCTGCTCCTGTCCAGCCTGACCATCGGCGAGGCCGTGCGTCTGGGCGCGCCGAAGCGTTTGTTGATCCGCATGGGTAGCCACGTGGGCGTCGATTTCGCGGTCGGTCTGATTCCGGTCGCCGGCGATCTGTTCGACATGACATACAAGGCGAATCGCCGTAATCAGGCGCTTATCGAACGCTGGTTGGTGCATGTCACCGCGGAATCGAACGGCGCCCGGGGCGTCAGCGCCGATCATTGACGGATCAGGAGCCCGGCCCGGCTTTGCCGTGCCATGTTCAAGGGAGGGGTATGACTTCGGATCACCCGACAAACGGTTCGCCGCGACGTCTGCGCGATATGCTCTGTGCCGCCATGGCCGACCGGCCCGTCCCGTTCCATACCATCGAGCTGCCCGGCGGCGACCGCGTCATCGATCGCGGCCCGGGGATCGTCGAGCTGGTGCCGATGACGCCGGTCGCCGATGCCGCGGCCACGGTCATCTCTGCCGGCATACACGGCAACGAAACCGCACCGCTGGAGTTGCTGCTGGATCTGGCCGGTGACCTGGATCATGGCTGTCTAACGGTCGGCGCGCCGGTACTGCTCGTGGTCGGCCATCCGGCCGCGATCGCGGCCGGTACCCGTTATCTCGATACCAATCTCAATCGGCTGTTCGAGCGCCCCGCCGCCGCGGGCGAGAGCCGTGAACATCGGCGCGCCCGCGAGTTGATGGATGCGCTCGATGCGTTCTGGACCACCCACGCCACCGGAGCCTCGGCCGGCGGCCAACGCGGGACGCCATTGCATCTGGATATGCACACCGCGATCCGGGCCAGTCGTTATCCGCGGTTCGCGGTCGAGCCGTTCGCCGCCGTCGAGACCCCGGCGCCGGTCTGGCGCGCGCTCGCCGCCGCCGGGCTGCAGGCGGTGCTGTCCCAGCATGTGGCGAGCCCCACCTTCTCGCATTACAGCCGCGCCCGGCACAGGGTCGTCGCCTTCACGCTCGAACTCGGCCGGGTGGCCCCCTTTGGCGCCAACGACATCACGGCACTGACGCCGATGGCCGATTGGCTGGGCGCGCGCGTGGCGGGCGAGGTCGCGGCGGAAGCGTCGCCACAGAGGCTGGTGTTCTTCCATGTAATCGACGAGCTGCGTCGCGTCAGCGAAGATTTTTCGCTGGGGTTCGGCGACGATATAGCCAATTTCACGCCGTTTGACGTCGGGTCCGTGATTGCCCGGGACCGCGAGGCCGGCGTGACGATCGTTGCCGATGCGCCGGTGTATATCGTGTTCCCCAACGCGAATGTGGAACGCGGTGCCCGCGCTGCGTTGCTGGCCCGACCGGTGCCGGCCCCTGCTACGACGGATGCGTGATGTCGTTGTGATCACGTGCCTGCTAGGCTATTTCGTTTGCCGTTTTGCGAGGGCGACTGAACGCGCATGGCCGATAACGCGATACCGCTGGTCGTTCGAGACCTGCACAAGAGCTTCAACGACAATCCGGTACTCGAAGGTCTTTCACTGGAGGCGCACGAGGGCGACGTGATCTCGTTGATCGGCGCCTCGGGCTCGGGCAAGAGCACGTTCCTGCGCTGCATGAATCTGCTCGAGATCCCCAATGCCGGCGATATCGTCGTGCACGGCGAGCCGGTGGCGTTTCAGACCAGGCGCGGTGAGCGCGAGCCGGCCGACTGGAAGCAGGTCGAGCGTATTCGCGCCAAGCTGTCGATGGTGTTCCAGGGCTTCAACCTATGGGCGCACATGACGTTGATCGGCAACGTCATCGAGGCGCCCGTGCATGTGCTGGGCAAGTCGAAAAAGGACGCGCGCGAGCAGGGCATGGCGTTGCTCGAACGGGTGGGCCTGGCCGAGCGAGCCGAGTATTTTCCGGCCCAGCTGTCCGGCGGCCAGCAACAGCGCGGCGCGATCGCCCGCGCGCTGGCGATGGACCCGGAGGTCATGTTGTTCGACGAACCAACCTCGGCGCTCGATCCCGAGCTGGTCGGCGATGTGCTCAAGGTGATGCGGGGACTGGCCGACGAGGGCCGGACCATGGTGGTGGTCACCCACGAGATGGATTTCGCCCGCGACGTGTCGTCGCAGGTGATCTATCTGCACCAGGGGCGCGTGGAAGAGGCCGGCAAGCCGGGTGATGTTCTGGAAAATCCGAACTCGCCGCGACTGCGACAGTTCCTCGGTCCGCGCTTCTAATACCCCAGGACAGGACACTGGCGATGATCGATTTTCAGGGTTACGGCTGGCGCCTGCTCGGCGGCGCGGCGCTCACCGCTGAGCTGGCGCTGCTTTCGCTGGTACTGGCGCTGGTGATCGGGCTGGTGGTGGCCAGCGTGAAACTCTCTCGCTCGCGTGTCCTGCGCGGTCTGGCGTTGCTTTACACCACGGTCATTCGCGGCGTGCCCGATCTGGTGATGATGATGCTGCTGTTCTATGGCGGCCAGATCGGCGTGAATGTGGCGATGGACCAGATCAACGCCTGGCTCGGTACCGACATCTTCGTCAACGTGAACGCCTTCGTGGCCGGCGTGATCACATTGGGCGTGATCTACGGCGCGTACATGTCGGAAACATTCCGCGGTGCTTTCCTCGCGGTCGACGCCGGTCAGATGGAGGCCGCGCGGGCGTACGGCATGAGCGGCTGGCTGGCGTTCCGGCGCGTGCGCTTTCCGTTGATGATGCGCCACGCCCTGCCGGGCATCAACAACAACTGGATGGTGTTGCTCAAGGCCACTGCACTGGTTTCGATCATCGGCCTGTCGGATATGGTGCGCATCGCCGACCAGGCGACCAAGGCCACGCACGAGCCGTTTCTGTTCATGGTACCGGTGGGGATGGGCTACCTGGCCATCACCAGTGTCTCCGAGCTGTTCGTCGGCTGGCTGCGCCGGCGTTACGACGCCGGCTTCAATACGTCCAGGAAGGGGGTGTGATGGAACAGTGGCTCGCGCATGTCGCCCCGTTTTTGTCGCACAACGACATCTTCACCCCGGCGACGTTCGCACAGTACTGGCAAGGCCTGGTCAGCACGGTGCAACTGGTCTTTATTTCGCTGCTCGTCGGCATCGTGCTGGCGGTGCCGTTGTCGATCGGCCGGGCCTCGAACCGGATCTGGATATCCGGGCCGATCTGGGTCTACACCTATGTGTTTCGTGGCACGCCGCTGCTGATCCAGCTCTACATCGCGTATTACGGTTTTGCCTTCATACCCGGTGTGCAGCAGAGCTGGTTCGCGTTCTTCATCGACAACCCGTTGTACCCGGCGTTGTTATCGTTTGCGCTCAATACCGGCGCGTACACCACGGAAATCTTTTACGGCGCGATCCGGGCCACGCCACGCGGCGAGATCGAAGCCGCTCGCGCTTACGGCATGTCGACGTTCACCTGCTACCGGCGGATCGTGCTGCCGTCGGCGTTCCGGCGCGCGCTACCGGCCTATGGCAACGAGGTAATCTTCATGCTGCATGCCAGCTCGATCGCCTCGGCGGTGACCATCACCGATCTGACCGGCGCGGCCTACTATGTCTATGCCCGTTTCTACTCGCCGTTCCCGGCCTTCATATTCGTGGCCTGTGTCTACATGGTTTTGAGCTTCGCCATCCAGGGCGGATTCCGGCTGGCCGAGAAGCGCCTGCTGCGGCATCTCAAGCCGGCCTGAGGGAGGAAAGCCATCGACATAGCACGTTTTGTGCATGTTCACGGTGCGACATCCGTGGTTCAATCCACGCGTCGTGTCGGCGGCGCTCGTCGCTTCCGGCCGCACCCATTCACGAGGACCGAATCGATCATGAAAAAACTGCTTACCGTATCCGTGCTGGCCGCGAGCGTGGCACTGGGCGCCGGTATCGCCACGACCGCGAGTGCCGCGGGCGACAACGTGCGCATCGCCACCAATGTGCCCTACAAGCCGATGGAATACACCAAGCCGGACGGTACGCTCACCGGCTTCGACATCGACCTGGGCAATGCCCTGTGCAAGCAGGCCGGTCTGCACTGCAGCTGGGTGCAGCAGGACTGGAACGGCATCATTCCGGGCCTGATGGCGCGCAAGTACGACGCCATCATGTCGTCGATGACCATCAACGACGCACGCAAGAAGCACGTGCTGTTCTCGACGCCCTACATCGTGGTGCCGTCCGCGTTCTTTGTGCCGACCGGTAGCTCGCTGCACAAGATCGACGCCGCGACGCTCAAGGGCAAGAAGATCGGCGTGCAGCGTGGCACGGTCCAGGACAACTACGTCACCGACAAATACGGCAATATCGCCATCATCAAGCGTTATCAGAACGCCGACGACGTCGCCGTCGACATGTCCGCCGGCCGCCTCGATGCCGCGTTCTTCGACCAGATCACCGGGCAGAGCACGCTGATCGATCCGCATCCGGATAAATATCGCCAGGCCGGGGCTGACCTGACCGGCCCGAAGAAATACTTCGGCGACGGTTTCGGTATCGCGTTCCGCAAGAACGAGCAGGGCCTGGCCAAGAAGTTCGACAAGGCGCTCAAGGCCGTCAGGGACAACGGCACCTACGCCAGGATCTACAAGAAGTACTTCCACAAGGCGCCGCCCGCCAAGGACGAATAACGCGAGCGCGTCCAGCTGGCTCAGACAGCGCGCCGGGATAACCCGGCGCGCTTTTTTGTGTCGGATCGGGAAGACGAGTTCGCAAATGAACGCAAGAAACGCAAATTAAACAAGATTGCGCAATGCCGGGCGTGGCGCGCTCTGCGTCAGTCGGCCGGCGGCCCAAAAGCACCGGAATCTGCCCGCGTACGACACGCCGCTCCATTTGCGTTATTCGCGTCCATTTGCGGACTGCTTTTGTCGGGTTCGCGGCGGGCGACCAAGCCCGCTCAGGCCGGCCTGTTTTGCGGTGCAAGGCCCATCAGCATATCCAGCGCCGCGCGCTTCGAGTCTGCCTCGATCCGGGCATACAGCGCGAACGGGTCGATGATGGGTTGGCCCAGGGCCGCCTCGAGTTCCTGCTGGCTGGCGGCGGCCGTGCCTTCGCCGGCCTCGTCGCTGCCGAGGTTGGACTGGAAGATGCCCGCCGCGCTCACCGGCAGGAAATCCTCGTAGACGATCGGGTGGGCCACGACATGCCCCGAGGCCAGGAGGGCTTCGATGGCGCTGTCATCGTCGGCGGGTGCACTGGCATCAATCAGCGATTCGCCGGCAGCTTGGTAACGGAAGTAAGCCAGCTCGCGCCGACGCAACGTATCGAGATCGTCCGGAAACTCCTCGAATATGCCGTGCAGCGCGGCCTGGTAGTCGTCATTGGCGTCGCGCTTGTAGGTTTGGGCGGCGGTCAGCAGCCGATCGTACAACGCACGCCCGTCGGGCGTGAGCGCCACGCCACGTTGCTCGATTTCGCCGAAGCGCGCGGTATGTCGGCCTTCGGTGTCGCCCGCGAAGCGGATCGACTCCTCCAGCGCCTTGCAACTGGTCTGGCGCAGCAGGATGGGCACGTCGCGCCGGGGCGGGCCTTCGATGACGGCCTTCGGCGTGATGCCGTATTCCGGCATGGCCGCCTGCGCGGCGTCGATATCCAGCGTACGCGGTGTCAGATGATTGATATGCGGGCCGCGGAAACAGACCACGTCGGCGATGAGCTTGTGTTCCGATGCCAGCGCCTCGTAGGTCGCGTAATCGACCGTGGCGTCTTCGTGCCAACGAAAGGTCTCAATCGCCTCGGCGACGAATGTGTCGGCTTCGGCCTCGGTGAGCCCGCCTTCGGCTTCGAAGCGCTGGATCAGTTCGCGTACGCGCGGCGTGAAGATATCGCGCACGGCGAGAATATCGGCGGCGCGTTGGCGTAGATTGTCATCCTCGATCAGATCGAGCCGCAGCAACGACGTGAACAGCCGGAACGGATTGATCGCCAGGGTCTCGGTCTCGATCGGCCGGAACGCCGTCGAATGCACCGGCACCCCGGCCGCCGCCAGGTCGTAGTAGCCGACCGGCGCCATACCCATCACCGCGAACAGGCGGCTCAGCATGCCAAGTTCTTCGGCCGTGCCGACACGAATCGCGCCGTGGCGCTCGACCGACAGCCGATCCAGATCGTTGGCCGCGGCCATCTGCCGGGCCAGGGCAGGATTATCCGCCAGCGTGCGCTCGTTGATATCGGCCACGAGCTTCAGTAGCGTGCCGTACTGCGGTACCTCGTTCTGGTACATGGTCGACATCGCCGAAGCGAAACGGTCTCGGATCGAGGCCGCGGATACGAACGAATGAGCGGGCATGGAGCACTCCGGGTAAGCCATTGCGCGCCTGGCGCAAAGAGCCAGATCGTGCGCCTAGTCTGACATTGCCGCGGGGTGAGGCACAGCGCGACCGGCGGTGTTGCTCGTCCTGGCCGGGACACTCACGTACCGGCGGCTCGCGCCTTGCCAGGCGCGATTCGAGGCGACAATGAGACGTCTGGGCGGCACTTCAAATTCTGCGCCCAGTTTTGGATCAGTCGCGCCGCCCGCCGAGAAAATCGGTCAGACAACGCCCGAGTGACGTCGTGGCGGCGAGCCGGGCGACATAGGCGCCGAGCGCGCCGCGCTCGCCGGCCTGGGTGGCGGCGGCGCGCGTGACCGCCGCCAATGTTGCGATCGAGGCGATGAGCAGCACGGCCACCTGAATCCAGATCGAATCGGTCGGCAGTGTCATCCACAGCGCAAAGAGCGTGGCCAGCCAGCAGGTCAGAAACAGCGGCCGGGGAACGACATCGGCGGCAATGAGCAGATAGCCGGCCCAGCGCGGCAGCCGCTGGCTGCCGCGCGGGGTTCGGGGATCGTTCGGATCGCGGTCGGACATAAGCCGGTTTCAGCGTTATAAGGGTGAGGTCGTGTGTCCGGTTCAGAGCGTATCGACCGCCACGGCCAGGGTCGGCGCGAGCGGCAAACGCGGCAGCAGCGTGGCCTGATACGCATGATACAGATCGGCCTTGAGATGACCATCGTCGCGATCGAGGCCGAGTTCGCCGTCCAGTTCCTGCAGCCAACTGCCGCGATCGTCGTCGATATACACATCGCGGATGAAATCCCAGAGCCGTCGGTACCAGATCTCGAAACGGGCCTCACCGGTGCGCGCGCCCAGCGCGGCAGCAGCAGCGGCGGCCTCGGCGTGGGTCCAGTGACGCCGCCGGCGTGAACAGGCGGCCCCGTCCCAGTCGACGGTATAGACCATGCCCGGATTGCCGTCGGCCTCCCAGCCCTCGGCCATGGCCTTGTCGAAGAGGTGCGCGGCGTCGTGGGCCAGCCAGTCGGGCGCCTCGGCGCCGAGGCCGGCTTCCAGATGCAGCAACAGGCGCGCCCATTCACAGCCGTGGCCCGGGGTGGCGCCGAACGGCTTGAAATCATCGTCCGGCTTGTCGGCGTTGAAATCCGCCAGGATGCGCCAGTTCGCATCGAAATGCTCGATCACGCTCCAGCCGTTGGCGGCGGCCACGTTGTGGATCAGGCGTGTGACGATGGCCAGGGCCCGCTCGCGCCAGCTGTTGTCATCCAGCACATCGGCCAGTTCCAGGCACATCTCGGTCGCGTGCATGTTGGCATTGGCGCCGCGATAGTCCGCGAGCCCGGTCCAGTCGCGCGCATAAGCTTCCACGTAAGCTTGTTCGTCGGCCGACCAGAAGCGCGATTCCAGCACGGCGAGCACATCGTCGAGCAGGGCGCGGGCGCCCTCGATGCCCGCGCGCGTCGCGCTGGCCGCACCGAGGGCCACGAAGACATGGATATAGCACTGCTTGGAATCGTCGAAGCCGGGCGTCGGTTCGGCGGCGAACCAGCCGCCGTGGGCGTCGTCGCGCAGCAGTTCAGCGAGGGCGACCACGCCGTGATGCGCGAGCGTGGACGCACCGGGCACCCCCTGGAGCGTGGCCAGGGCATAGCAATGCGTCATGCGGGCCGTGATCAATGTGTCGGCCGTATCGGAGGCCAGTTCGCGATTGACGTCGAGCGGCCCGAAGCCGCCGCCGGCCCGGCAGGACGCGCGATAGAACTCCAGCAGGTCCAGGCCTTCGGCCGCCAGCCAGTGGCGGTGGGTGGCGCGCTGACTCCAGCGTGTGATCTCGGCCATGAGCGTACTCCTGCGTTGGTATCGTTTGCTGCGCAGTATGGCCGGCCGGTCCGCCGTTGACGACCATGCCGACGATTCGCAGGAATCGTCTGGCGGCTGATGAACGACGGATCCGGGCTCGCCAGAAACACGAACATCGGGCCGAGCCGGCCTGGCTGGGCCGCGCGACCTATCAGCTTGTACGGGCTCGAGCCCTCCAGCCACTCGGGCTCATGGGGGCCGTGGGGAGCAAACCCATCGCGCCATTGTTCAGCCGGTAGGTCGTCTTCGATCTGATGGCATCGTCACCCGGGCGTCAGCAATGCTCGGCGAGCTTGCCATGGGTATCCAGCCAGTCGGTGCGAAGCTGGGGAATCGAATTGATCAGCACCCGGGTATACGGCTGCCGGGGATCGTCGATGACTTGCTGGCAGGGCCCTTGTTCGACCGGATGACCTTGATGGAGCACGAGAATATCGTCACAGACCCGGCGTACCGTCGAGATGTCGTGGCTGATGAACAGGTACGACAGGCCGAGTTTGCGGCGCAGTTCGATCAGCAGATCGAGAATCGCTTCACCGACGACGGTGTCCAGCGCTGAAGTGACTTCGTCGCAGATCACCAGCGACGGTTCGGCGGCTAGCGCCCGCGCCAGATTCACACGCTGTTTCTGACCCCCGGAAAGGGCGCCGGGACGGCTGTCGAGCACGCGCGCCGGTAGTTTGACCAGGTCCAGCAATTCGCGCACGCGGGTCTCGCGTTGTGCCCGCGAGTAATGGAAGTGGCGCTTGAGTGGTCGGGTGAGGATGCGGCGCACGCTATGTGCGGCATTGAGCGCGTTGTCCGCACTCTGGAAAACGATCTGTACGCCTTGAAATTGCGATTCGCTGCGCTCGGCGAGGTTCGGCGGCAGCTCGCGCGTATTGAAGGTCACGCCGCCCTGATAGGCCGGCACCAGGCCGGCGATCGACTGTGCGAGGGTGGATTTTCCCGAGCCTGATTCGCCGATTACACCCAGCGCCTGCCCCTGGTCGATACGAAAATTGATATCCAGGAGCACGGGGTGCTTCGGAGTGCCGCTGGCATCCGCGTGGCCGTAGCCGACGTGCAGATGATCAACCCGCAGCAGTTCCTGCTGCGATGCGCGGTGCAATGGATTAGTGGCATCCGGTGGCTGCGCTGCGCTCAGCAGGTGTCGGGTGTAGTCGTCGGCTGGGTGTTCGAGAATGGAATGGATGTCGTTGAGTTCTCGCTGCCGCCCATCGTTGAGCACCAGAACATGGTCGGCCACCTGAGCCACCACCGCCAGATCGTGCGAGACATAGACCGCGGTCGCGCCGCGCTCGCGTACCACCCGCTTGAAGGTCTGCAGTACTTCGATCTGAGTGGTCACATCCAGCGCGGTCGTGGGCTCATCGAGAATGATCAGCGCCGGGTCGCTGATCAAAGCCATCGCGGCCATGACCCGTTGCAGCTGGCCGCCGGACACCTCGTGCGGATAGCGCTCGCCGATATGCTCGGGATCGGGCAGCGCCAATTCCTGGAACAGCGCGCGTGCCTTGACACGCGCCTTCCGGCGAGACATCAGTCCGTGAATGACCACGCCTTCGATGACCTGCGACATCAACGTCTTGGAAGGGTTGAATGATGCCGCGGCGCTCTGGGCGATATAGGCGATACGGTCGCCGCGCAGACGCCGCAGCGTGCGTGGCGACTGTTCCAGGATCGATACGCCGCCGAGTTCGATGCGGCCGGCGACGATCCGGCAGCCGCATCGGGCATGACCCATCAGCGCCAGGGCGATCGTGCTCTTGCCCGAGCCGGTTTCGCCAATCAGAGCGAGTACTTCGCCGGGCGCTAGCGCAAAACCGATATCATCCACGATCGTGATCTCGTCGGCGGCCGGCTCGGGCCGGGCGACCACGCGCAGGCCGGAAACGGTCAGCGGCTGGCCCAGGGCGGGCGTCTGTGCGGCATCATCCATTGCGGCGACTCGAAATGCTGTCGATGAGCAGGTTGGCGCCAACCGTGAGCATCCCGATCGCCACCGCAGGGGCGATCACCGCCAGCGCCCCCTGATTGAGGCCGCTGATGTTCTCGCGCACCATCGAACCGAGATCGGCCATCGGCGGTTGTACGCCGAGTCCGAGGAAGCTCATCGCACTGAGCAGCAAGACGATGAATACGAATCGCATGCCCATGTCGGTCAGCACGGGCCCGAAGATATTGGGTAACAGCTCGACTATGGCGATATAGGCGCGGCGTTCACCTCGACAACGGGCAACGGCCACGTATTCCATCTGCGCGTGATTCAGGGCCAGACTGCGAGCGATGCGATAAGCGCCCGGCGCGTAGCTGGCCACGGCCGCCACGATGAGCAGTGGGATCGATGAGCCGAAGACTGCGACGACCAGCAGCGCCATCATCTTGCTGGGAATCGAAATCAGCGCGTCCATCAACTGACTGACGCCCAGATCGACAAACCGCGGGGACAGGGCCACGATCATTCCGAAGGCGGCGCCGATCGCACTGGACAGCACGGCTGCGGCCAGCGCCATGCCGACGGTGTAGCGTGTCGCGATCAGAATGCGGCTCAATACGTCGCGCCCGAGATGATCCGTCCCCAGGGGAAACTGGCTGCTGGGCCCGGCGAACACTTGGCCGGAGACCATGTCGCCCATGCCGTGCGGGGCCAGCCAGGTGCCGAAGATCGCGATGAATATCCAGCTGCCGAATAGCACCAGGCCGATCCACAGCGTGGCCGGGGCCTGGGCCAGGCGTGCCCGGCGGCTGGGCGGAGCCGGCGCGCTCGGCTGGATTTCCGATGCGCTCATTTCGACCTCAACTTGGGGTTGGACAGGATCGCGGCCAACTCGGCCAGCAGGATCAGCAACAGGTAAAAGGCGCAGAACAGCATCGCGCAGGCCTGAACCAACGGCAGATCCTGGTTCGATACCGCATCGACCATCAGACTGGCCACGCCGGGATAGTTGAAGATCGTCTCCACGATCACGATGCCGCCAATCAGATACGACAGGCTGAGCGCGACCGCGTTGGCGATGGGCCCCACGGCATTGGGCAGGGCATGCACCAGCACACAACGTACCGGCCCAACGCCCTTGAGCCGCGCCATTTCCATGTACGGGCTGTCCAGTTCGTTGATCAGTGCGATGCGCGTCATGCGTGCCATTTGGGCGACCAGCACTGCACACAGTGTGGCCACCGGCATCGCATAGACTTCGAAGAAATCGGCCACGCTGTGAATGGTCGAGGTATACGACAACGCCGGAAGCCAGCCGAGTTCGACCGCGAACAACAGAATCAACAGGATCGCGACCAGAAAATCGGGCACCGCCACCATGGCCAGTGTCACCACATTGAGTGCGGTGTCGGCGAATCGGCCGCGATACATCGCCGACAGAATGCCGCTGGCTAGTGCGATCGGCACCGATACGGCCGTGGTGACCGCTGCTAACAGTAACGATGCCGGCAAGCGCTGGGCGATGAGTGTGGCCACCGGCATATCGTTGGCCGCCGACGTACCCAGATGGCCGGTCAGAAGCCCGCCCAGCCAGTGTAGATAGCGCAGCGGCGCCGGCTGATCGAGACCGAGCTTGGTGCGCAGAGCGGCGACCTGATCCGGGGTTGCGAACTGGCCGAGGATCAGCTTCGCCGTATCGCCGGGTAACAGCGACGTGATCGCGAAGATGATCAACGAGACCAGCAGCAGGGTCACCAGGGCCGAAACCAGCTGGCGAACGATCAGTCGCAATACCGGACTATGCATGGCATACCCGATGCCAGTGCTCGGGCGCGATCGATCTCATCCTTTCCACCAGACGTATTCGGCAAAGCGATGGCCCAGCATCGCGCCGAGGGGGATCTTGTGATCCATGCCGCCGAGTTGGCTGCTATAGCCGGTCAGGTCGGTGATGAACAGCGGAATGCCGATGCCGCTGGACTGGTGGATCATGCGCTGCATGTCGGCATACATCTGCTGGCGCTTGGTCTTGTCCGTCTCCTGGCGGGCCGCGGTCACGAGCTGATCGAACTTCGGATCGTGCCAGTGCGATTCATTCCACGGCGCGCTCGAGGTAAAGAATTGGCTGAACAGGATATTGGCCGTCGGACGCGGATTGATGTTGCCGAACGTAATCGGCTGCTTGGCCCAGTAATTCGACCAATAGCCTTCGGCGGGCGCGCGTTTGATCTGCATTTTGAGCCCGGCTCGGTCCGCCGCCTGTTGCAGAAATGTCGCCATCTCGACCGAGCCGTTGGCTGCCTGCGAAGCGACGACCTGCAACTTGGCGCCCGTCACACCGGCCTTCTTGAACAACGATCGCGCGCGATCCGGATCGTATGTGCGCTGCGGTAGGCCGTCGAAATAGTACGGGTTGGTCGGGGGCAGGGGTTGATCGTTGGCGATATCGGCATAGCCGCTGTAAATGATCTGCTTCATGCGGTCGCGATCGAGCAGGTACTTCATGCCCTCGACGAACGCCGGGCGCTTGCCGGGCTCCATGTCCAGACGCATGATCAGATCGCTGTAATTGCCCGAGTTGACGGCCGAAAGCCGGGTGTTCGACGCGTTCTTGATGCGCTCGGCGGCATGGGGATCGACATCGTTGATCATCTGGACGCCGTTCGACATCAGGGCATTGATGCGCGATGACTTGTCGCCGATGCCGACGGTCTCGATCGTATCCAGATAGGGTTTCCCGGGTTTCCAATAATCGGCATAGCGGTGCGCCACCGAACGTACGCCCGGCTTGAACTCGGCGCATGTAAAAGGGCCGGTGCCGATGCCCTGGGAAAAATCCGTGGTGCCGTGGGGCACGATCAGCATGTGGGAGATCGCGGTGATCGCCGGAAAATCCACGTTCGGGGTGGTCAACGTGACCGTGACCTCGTGATCGCCGTAGGCGGCCACCTTGTCGATCTGGTCGGCCAGCGGCTTGATCTTCGAGCCGGTGGCGGGATCCTTGTGCCGCATGATCGAAAACACGACATCGTCCGGTGCCAGCGCCTTGCCGTTATGGAACGTCACGCCGCGCCGCAGCTTGAAGACCCAGGTCTTGCCCCGGTCCGGCGTGTGGAACGATTCGGCCAGCGCCGGCTGGGGCTGCAGATGCGAGTCGTATTCGGTCAGACCGCTGTAGAACATGAAGTCGCGACAATAGTCGATCGCGGTGGCGCCCTTGGCCGGGTCCAGCGTGTCCTTGGTGGAGCTGGATGAAAGCGCCACCCGGATATGCCCGCCGTATTTGGGCTGGTTGGACGCCGCGCGCGCCTTGGGCCCGAGTACCAGACTCGCGCCGCCGGCGGCGAAAAAGCCGGCCGCGGCCAGGGTCTTGAGCGCTTCACGGCGGCTGGTGGCGCGGGTCAGCCGGTCGTAGAGCTGTTGTTCCGAAACCGGATTCTGGTCGTCGTCATTCATACTCTTGCCCTCTTGGAAATCTGCGCCTGAGGTCTCGTTCGATCATGGCGCGTTATTGGAATCGATCCTTGAGCCGGTACCAGGCCCCCACCGCCGGCAAAAACCATGGTGTTCCGAAATGGCCGGGGATCGCCGGCCAAGCGAGCTCGCGAAACGGATTGCGATCCGCGCGCCCGGCAACACGGTCGGCGAGTACGCCGCCCATATAAACCGCCATCTGTACGCCATGGCCGCTATAGCCCATGGCGTAATGGATGCCGTCGTGCCGGCCGGCGCGCGGTAGACGGTCACGCGTCATGTCCACCAGTCCGCCCCAGCAGTAATCGATACCGACCGCCTCAAGCTCGGGGAACGTCGTCCGTATGCCATGCTTGAGAATAGCGCCGGCTTTCTCGTCGGCGCGACCGCCGGACATCGAAAAACGGGCCCGGCCGCCAAACAGCAGTCGATCGTCGGGCGTGGCCCGGAAGTAATGGCCGATCAGACGGCTGGTCACGTAGTTGCGACGTTTCTTGAGTAGCCGGTCGAGCGTTTCCCGCCCCAGCACCTCGGTGACCACGATGAAACTGCCGACCGGTACAATACGGCGCCGATACCAGCCGAGCGGGCCGTGGCGCGATGCCCCGGTGGCCATGATGACCTGATCCGCGCTGGCGTTGCCGCGCGGCGTGGCGAGCCGATGCCGGGTCCCGTTTTTGTCGATTCCGGTCAGCGGCGTGTGTTCGTGGATCGTCGCGCCACGGCGGGCCGCAGCCTCGGCCAGACCGATACCGAAGCGGCCGACATGGAGTTGGGCGGCGTCTGGCATGAGCAGTCCGCCATGAAAGGTGTCGCTGCCGATCTCGTCGCGGATTCCGCTGGCGTCGAACAGGGTAGTGTGCGCTCCGAACGCATCGTTCATGAGCGTATGCGCCGCGGCCAGGCTCCGGAAATGCGCTGGCTTGGCGGCAAGCTTGAGCTTGCCGCAGCGCCGGAAGTCGCAGTCGATGGCCTCATCCGAGACCAGATGTTCCACATCGGTTACGGCCGCGGTGTAGGCGTCATGCAGACAGCGTGCCGCGGTCGTACCGAAGCGCTCGACCAGGCCGGCGTAATCGGTGGCCAAACCCGTATTGCATTGCCCGCCGTTGCGCCCGGAGGCTTCGCCGGCCACGCGGCCGGCTTCCAGCATCAGGACACTGGCGCCGTCGCGCGCGGCCCGGATCGCTGCAGACAGCCCGGTCAGCCCGGCGCCGATCACGGCGACATCGTAATGTCCTTCGACGTCGCCGGCGGCGGCACTCCGGAACGCCGGGGCAGTGTCCAGCCAGTAGGGCGTGAAGTTCATCGCGGATTAGAGCCCGACCAGCCCGGGCAGGCCGCGAATATCGGCAATCTCGGTCGCGCCATAGCCGGGCGTGTAGGGCTCGTGGCCGCGGTTGACGAATGCCTTGTCGCGAATGCCGATCAGCGCGGCGCTGAACTGATCGTAGCGAAAGCTCGACGACACATGCAGCAGATCCTCCGGCGCGCAGCCGAGCGTGTCGATCATCGCTTCGAACGCCGCCAGGCGGGGCTTGTAGACGCCGAAACGCTCGGCGGTGAATACATGCGCGAACGGCACGCCGAGTTTCTCGACATTGGACATGATCTGGGATTCGGCCGCGTTGGAATAGATCACCAGCGGAATCTTGCCGGCGATACGCGATAACCCCTCGGTGACATCCGGATGCGGACCCCAGCTCGGCACGGCGTCGTAGAATTTCATGCCTTCGGCATCGTCGTAGGCCAGGCCCCAGCGGTGGCATGTGCGCTCGAGCGCGCGCCGGACCACCTGATCATAGGGCCGGTACGGGCCAAGCACCTCGTCGAAGCGATACGCACCGAAATCGGTACAGAAGCGCGCCATGCGCTCGGGCTCGGGGATGCGATCGGCGAACAGTTCTTTCGCCAGTCCGGTCATCTGGAAATTGGTCAGCGTCCCGTAGCAATCGAAGGTGATGTATTGGGGGCGCATGATGTCGCTCATAAATCCGATCCTTTAGCCGGTCTGATATCGATAACGGCAAGCCTGAGTCGCCGATGCGCTTTGTAGGCGTCGTTGTCAATCTTAGGCAGGGTGTGGCGATATGTGGCGCTCATATCGTGCGGTCGCGCAGCATTTTCTGCCGCAGGAACAGGCCGTGCAGCGCGATCTTTCGAATTGCATTTTTCCGGTTGTTTCGCGTGGCGATTGCCCCGGCGCAGTGCGACTATCGGGCCAGTTCGCACGCTCTTGGATCATGGTCAGGGAGAAAAGGATGAGCGCTTCAGACACGGCCTCGCATTCCCGTCACGTCGACAATCGTTATGTCTGGCGCGATCTTGGCGTCGCCGATCTGGATGATGCCTGCCGGCTGTCCGCCGCGCTCGGGTGGCCGCATCGACGCGAGGACTGGGCCCAGCTGCTCGACGTCGGCCAGGGTATCGCGCTGGTGCACGACGGTCGGCTGATTGGCACCGGCCTATGTATCGCACAGGGTGCGCTGGCGACTATCGCGCTGATTGTGATCGACGAGGCCTATCGCGGCCTTGGTCTGGGCAGGCAGATGATGAGCCGGGTGATGGCCCTGGCCGGCGATCTGCCCACCATGCTCGTGGCCACGAACGCGGGCGCGCCGATGTACGAAAAGTTCGGTTTCGTGAGCCGTAATCCGGTGGCCCAGTATCAAGGTGTAGCAGCTGCCGCCAGTACGTCGCGTGACCCCAGCGTTGCGGATATGACCATGGCTGATCGTGACGCGATCGAACGGCTTGCCGATGCTGGTAGCGGCCGCGGTCCGGTGCTCGCAACGACCCTGGTCTCGGCTGAGGCGGTCAAGGTTTATCGCGATGACCAGGGTGGGGTAGCCGGTTTTGCCGCGCGCCGCCCATTCGGCAAGGGCGAAGTGATCGGGCCGGTGGTCGCGCATACCCGGGCCCAGGCGGCTGCATTGGTCGATGCGTTGCTGGCGCAGGCGAACGGTCGATTCGTGCGTATGGATATTCTGGCTGACGGGTTGGCGCCCGAATGGCTGGCCGAACGCGGCCTCGACTGCGTGGCGCGGATTATTCAGATGAGCCGCGGTGAGTTGCCGATCCCGGACCCCGGAGCCCCCGATACGCCGCGCCAGTTCGCGCTGACCACCCAGGCGTTTGGTTAGTCGTGAGTCCAACCCTTGCGGCCCGCATCGAGGCGCTCACGCCGCAGCTGACGGCGTGGCGTCGGGATTTTCATCGGCATCCCGAGCCGGGCTGGTGCGAATTTCGCACCGCGGCGACCGTGGCGGCGATTCTTGATGGCCTGGGTTGGACGGTGGCCGCGGGCGCCGAGGTCGTGGATGCGCCAGCCCGGATGGGCCTGCCGGATGACGCCACGCTCTCGGCGGCGTTCGAGCGCGCGCGCCAATCCGGTGTCAGCCCGAAATGGCTGGATCGTTTGGCTGGCGGGCTGACCGGCGTGGTGGCAACGCTCGATAGCGGGCGGCCGGGGCCGACGCTGGCGATTCGGGTCGATCTCGACGCGTTGCCGATCGCAGAGTCGCAAGCCGCCTCTCATTGCCCGGCCGCCGAAGGTTTTGCCTCCTGCCATGCCGGCTGGATGCATGCCTGCGGCCACGATGGCCATACCGCGATCGGCCTGGGTGTGGCCACGCTGCTGGCCGAGCGGCGCGATCAGCTGGTCGGCCGGGTCAAGCTGATCTTCCAGCCGGCCGAAGAGGGGGTGCGCGGTGCCGCCGCGCTGGCCGAGGCCGGCGTCGTCGACGATGTGGATCGGTTCGTGGCCGTGCATCTGGGCCTGGGCTGCTCCGGCGGCACGGTGCTGTGTGGCTGCGACGGTTTCCTGGCGACGAGCAAACTCGACATCCGTTTTGACGGTCGTTCGGCACATGCTGGCGGCCAGCCGGAGATCGGGCGTAACGCGTTGCTCGCCGCCGCGTTCGCGGTCACCGGCCTGCACTCGATCGCGCCACACAGTGCGGGTGCATCGCGACTCAATGTGGGGCGTTTAAGGGCCGGTACGGCGCGTAATGCGATCGCCGACCGGGCCGAGCTGGAGATCGAGACCCGCGGTGCGACCACCGCCATTGACGACTACATGCGCGAACGCGCCGCGCAGATCATCCACGGTGCGGCGCTCGCCCAGGGGGTGACGGCCGATGTGGTGTGTGTGGGCCGAGCTGTCGAGTGCGCCTCTAGCCCGGATTGGGTGGCTCGGATTGCATCGACAATCGCCGGTTTGCCGGGTATCGAGCAGGTGGTGGCGCACGACCGGAGCCCGCGGGGCTCGGAGGACGCCACCACGCTCATGGCGCGCGTGCAGGCCCGCGGGGGATGGGCCACCTATATGATCGTCGGTTCCGATCTGCCGGCCGGCCATCATCAGCCGGCTTTCGACATCAACGAATCGTGCCTGCCAGTGGCCGTGCGGGCCCTGGCCGAAGTCGCGCTGGCGCCGGGTCCGTGAGCTCGTCTGGTGCCGACGCAGGGTCACGAGGCCAGCAGGGCCTTGATCGGCACCTGGTCTTTAATGATGGGCGACTTGATGACGATGTAGCTGTCGAAGCGGTCGATACCGACGGCGGCGCAGTCGAGCAGGGTCTCCATGGTCTGCTGGAAATGCCCGATGTTGCGGGCGACGAAGCGCAGCAGATAATCGTAGCCGCCGCTGACCATGTGGCATTCGAGCAGGCCGTCGATGGTCTCCAGATGCCGTTCGAAAGCGCGATGATGTTCGCATCGGTGTTCGGCCAGGGTGACCTCGGCGAACACGGTCACGCTGTCGGCGATCTTGGTCAGGTCGATCCGGGCCTGATACGAGGTGATGTATTTCGCCGCCTGCAAACGTTTGACGCGCTGCAGACAGGGGCTGGGCGACAAATGCACGGCCTGCGACAGATCCACGTTCGACATGCGCCCGTTGGCCTGCAACGTGGCCAGGATATCGATATCGATGCGGTCGAGTTTGACGGCGGCGTCCATTGCGGTCCTCCCGTGGGGTATCGGTGCGACACACCGACCAGCGTCGGGTCGTCAGGCGACGATCTGCGCTTCCTTGTCGTTCAATTTAATGAATCATGCCTTGAAACAGCGTGTCAATTCCCCGCGCGGGGCAACTGACACCTTGCTCCATGCAATCGCCGTACCATATGATTTTTAAGCGTTGCCAGAGCTTCGATTGAATTGGATGCGGTGGTCATCGTCTATTCACAATTAGTAATATATTGAATAAACCCGTGAGCTCGTTTGACCGCTCTCTTTTGTTTTCGTCTCACCTCTGGGTGCTGAAGCCATGACCGATACCGTCCGCGATTTCGATCCCGATGCCGTTGTACTGCCCGCCGGGCACTATGTTGGCGGCGTCGCGCGATGCCTCGACCACCGCTCGATCGAGGTGACCCGGCCGAGCGACGGCCGGACGTATGGCGCGGTGCCGGAAGCCGGCGAGGCCGGCGTTGATGCGGCCGTGGCCGACGCCGTGCGTGCCGCGCGCGAATCCGGTTGGGCGCGCCGCGCGCCGCGCGAGCGGGCCAGGGTCATGCGCCGTTGGGCGGATTTGATCGATACCGACCGGCGGCTGACCGAGATCGAGTGTGTCGGCTCCACGCGCCCGGTCGGTCAGGCGCAGGTCCAGGACATTCCCTTCACGGCGGAAGCGATCCGGTTCTTTGCCGAATACGCGGACAAGGCCGGCGGCGAGTTGATGGCCACCCGGGCCGATAGCCTGGGCTTCGTGGCTGCCGAGCCGTTCGGCGTGATCGGCGCGATCACGCCCTGGAATTTCCCGCTGTCGATGGCCTCCTGGAAATGCGGGCCGGCGCTCGCCGCCGGCAACGCCATGGTCATGAAACCCTCCGAGCTGACGCCATTTTCTACCGTGCGTATGGCCGAGCTGGCGGTGGAAGCCGGCATTCCGGCGGGAATATTCAATGTCGTGCAGGGTTCGGGGGCGACCACCGGGGCGGCGCTGGTCCGGCATCCGGATATCGGCAAGGTCAGTTTCACTGGATCGAGCGCTACCGGGCGGCGCATCATGGCCGAGGCCGGCGCCGCCGGTGTGAAGCCGGTCACGCTGGAACTCGGCGGCAAGAGCCCGCAACTGGTGTTCGCCGAGGTGCCGGATTTCGAGCACGTCGCCCAGTGCGTGGTCCGGGGGTTCACCGCCAACGGCGGGCAGGCCTGTATCTCGGGCACCCGTTTGATCGTGCATGAGCACCTGGCGCAACCGCTGGTCGAGCGCATCGTCGAGCTCGTCTCGGCGCTGGAACCGGGCCCGACCTGGTCGGCGGCGACCCGTTATTGTCCGATCATCGGCGCGACCCAGGCCGACAAGATCGAAACGCTTGTCGCCCAGGCCAGAGCCGACGGCGCCGAGGTGGTGACCGGTGGTGAATTCTTTGCCGGCGGTCCGGGCGGGTGTTTCTATCGGCCGACCGTGCTCACCCGGGTGAGCGACGATATGGCGGTGGTCGAGCAAGAAGTTTTCGGCCCGGTGCTCACGGTGCAGACGTTTCGCGACGAGGCCGAGGGGATCGCGCTGGCCGATCATCCGCACTATGGTCTGGCCGCCGGCGTACATACCCGCGACGTGGGTCAGGCCATGCGCGCCATGCGCGGCATTCAGGCCGGTACGGTCTGGATCAACCGCTACGGGCGCAGCCGCGATCTCGCGATTCCCACCGGCGGCTTCAAGGGCTCGGGCATCGGCAAGGATCTCGGCCGGCAGGCGTTCGAGGCCTGTCAGCGGTACAAGAGTGTGTTGATGGATTTCGAGGCATGACAGATGTCTGCGACCCAAGCGGGACCCCGAGGATGAAAACCACCATGAGCGATACCGACCAGCCCGGCCACGTCAGCGAGAAGGCACCGGCCGAGGTCAGCGTTGGCCGGCGGCTGCGGCGCATGCGCAAGAATCAGGGGCTGACCGTGGCCGCACTCGGCGAGCAGGCCGCGGTTTCGGCGGGCATGATCAGCCAGATCGAGCGTGGCCTGTCGAACCCCTCGATCGGCACGCTGGAACGGCTGCGGGTGGTGCTGGGTATTCCGCTGACCGCCTTTTTCGAAGATCGCGACGACGGCGCGCCCGCCACGCCGGTCGCGGACCTCGTGCGCCGGGCCGATCAACGGCCGTTCTTCCAGGTCGGCGGCAACGGCATGAGCAAGGAATTGCTCTCGCCGAGCGGCGATCACGACCTACAGTTCATGATCATCTGCGTGCCGCCGCACACCCGCTCGCACGACGTCATGATCGGCCCGGGCGAAAAAGCAGGCCTGGTACTCGAAGGCCGGCTGACGCTGACCGTCGATGAGCGCGCGACGGTGTTGGAAGCCGGTGACAGTTTTCAGTTCGACAGCCGCAAGGCACACAGCGTGGCCAACGAGTCCGACGAATCGGTGCGCCTGCTCTGGATCATGCATACCAAGCCGCAGCGGGCCCAGTTTTGAACGGCGTCCACGCCCAGGAGAGTTAAGTCATGCCCATCCAGGTAGACCCCGTGCCCGACAGTCCCGAGCTGCCCGAGGCGGTCGATTTTGCCGTCATCGGCGGCGGCATCATCGGTGTGTGCAGCGCCTATGAACTGGCACGCAAGGGGCATACGGTCGCCTTGTTCGAAAAAGGCGTGGTCGCCGGCGAGCAATCCGGGCGCAACTGGGGCTGGTGCCGACAGCAGAACCGCCATATGTTCGAACTGCCCATGGCGATGCACGCCCTGTGCCGCTGGGGGGAATTGGCCAAGGAAATCGGCGAGGACACCGGATTCCGTCGTGAGGGCATCGTCTACACAACGACCAAGGAACAAGACATCGAGAAATGGCGCGCCTGGGAAAAGGAAGCGCGCCAGCTCGGCTTTGTCAGCCATATTCTTGATGCCGACGAAGCCAAGGCGCGTTCGCCGGGGACCACGACCGACTGGGTCGGCGGCCTGTATTCGCCCGACGACGGCCGCGCCGAGCCGTCCATGGCGGCGCCGGCCATTGCACGCGGATTGCTCAAGCTCGGGGGCAGTGTGCACCAGAACTGTGCGGTGCGTGGTCTGGACATCGAGGGCGGCCGCGTCCGGGGGGTCTACACCGAGCGTGGCCGGGTCCGGGCGAAGACTGTCATCGGCGCCGGCGGCGCCTGGAGCGCACGGCTGTGCCGGCGCCACGGCATCGGTCTGCCGGTGGCCAACGTGGTGGGCACGGCATTTCGGACTTCCGCCGCGGCCGAGGTCACACCGGGCTGCCTGACTACGCCGACCGTGGCGATGCGACGACGTCTGGATGGCGGCTATACGCTGGCCGTGCCCGGCCGGGGGCGGATCGATCTTGCCCCGCTGGGCCTGCGTTATGCGAGCAAGTTCTATGCGGCCTATCAGCGCAAACTGAAGAAAAAACTCACCTATCGCCTCGGGAAGCCGTTTTTCAGCGGCCCGGAAGCGCTCGGCTCATGGTCGCTTGAGGGGGTATCGCCGTTCGAGAAAGAACGCATTCTGGACCCGAAACCCGATGCCGGCCTGGCCCGCGATACCCTGGCGGCCTGCCAGAAAGAATACCCCGAACTGGCGGATATGAAGATGTCGGCGCTGTGGGCCGGGGCGATCGATACCACGCCGGATCTGATCCCGGTCATCTCGCCGGTCGACGCCCTGCCGGGCTTCATCATCGCCTCGGGCTTTTCCGGGCACGGGTTCGGTATCGGGCCGGGCGCCGGGCGTCTGATCGCCGATATGGCCGCCGGCGACGAGCCGTTGCTGGAGGCCTCACCCTACCGGCTCGATCGATTCTACGACGGCACGAAGCTCAAGCAGCCCGAGCTGATGTGACGCCTCGGCGACCCGGTCAGGCGCGCTGGAAAGCGTAGATCGGGCCCAGCCCGAGCAGGCTGGTGAGTTCATCCAGGGCGGTGCGGTTTTCGTCGAGCAGGGCGGGGTCGGCGAGGTCGTCCGGGGCCAGCCGGTCGCGATAGTGGCGCTCGACCCATTCGGTCAGCTGTGTGTGGCGCGTCGCATCGAGCATGACCGCGGGCGCCATCGCCGCCCGCTCGGCCGCCGACAACACCACCCGCAGGCGCAGGCAGGCCGGGCCGCCGCCGTTGTCCATGCTCTGCTTGACGTCGTAGGCGCGGTATTCGGCGATCGGGTTGGCCTCATCCGCCACGATGCGATCCAGCTCGGCGGCCACCGCCCGGTTGCGTTGGCATTCGGCCGGCACGATCACGACCATCGCGCCGTCGGCGCGGGTCAGTAGTTGGGAATTGAACAAATAGGTCGCCACCGCATCGGCAAGCGACACGGCCTGCCGGCTGACGCGCACCGGGCAGAGCGTCGCGCCGAGTCGGCCCATCTTCTCGCGCAGTTCGGCCAGCACGCCGGCTTCATCGGCGAAGGCGGTTTCGTGGTAGAGCAGCACGGGCCCGTTGCCGACCGCGATCACGTCGTTATGGAACACGCCGGCATCAATCGCCTCGGCACTTTGCCGGGCGAATACGCACTGCCCAGCACCCAGCCCGTGCTGGCGCGCCACGGCCTGGCTGGCTTCCCACGTCTGGCGCGCCGTGAAGCGCTTCGCGCCAGGCTGAGTGGTCTCGCCGCGATCCAGCCCGTCGCGGCCATAGACGAACAGATGCACGCCGGGCGCGTCGTAGGTGGTGCACAGGCGGCTGTGGTTGGCCGCGCCTTCGTCGGCAAAGGCCGGCGTGGCGGGCAAGGCCGGGTGATGGGCGAAGTGCGAGTTGTCGGCGAAGATGGCGGCCAGTGCTGCGGCGGTGGTCGGCGCCTCGATCGCGCGATGAAAGCTGGATTGCAGATTGGCGGCGGTGAAATGCACGCGGCCATCCGGCGCATCGAACGACGGCGTAATCGTGGCCGCATTGGCGGTCCACATCGCCGCCGCCGAGGAAATCGCGCGCACAATGGCCGGATCGGCCGCCTGAGCCGCGGCCAGCATTTGCGACGGGCTGCCGGTGAAACCGAGCCGCGCCAGCATGTCGATCGCCGGGCGCGGCTGCGGCGGCAGCACACCCTGGGCAAAGCCCGCATCGTGCAGCGCTTTCATCTTGGCCAGGCCCTGCAGCGCGGCCTCGCGCGGGTTGGACACCAGCCCGCGGTGGCTGGCCGAGGCGATATTGCCGTGGGCCAGGCCGCTGTAGTTGTGGGTGGGGCCAACCAGGCCGTCGAAATTGACTTCGCGGGTCGCGTCCGGGGCGAATGTGTTCATTGCGGCGTGTCCATCAATATGGATTGAGTGCCTGCAGCGCCGTCTCGACGGCCTGTCGATCGGCGCCGCTCAGGCTCTGGAGCGGAAGCGGCAGGCTGTCTGGTGCAACGCGACCGAGCACTTCCGCAGCGGTGGCGATCACACGCAGGCTGCCGCCATGGCGCGCGTACAGTGTCCACAGCGGGGCGAGTGCCTCGGAGAGACGGCTTGCCTCGGCCGCGTTGCCGTCCAGGGCCGCGCGCGTAATCGCTTGTGCGGTGGCCGGGAACAGGCCGCCGATGACCGAATACCAGGCATCGCAGCCGCCGTTCAGACCGGCGGCGGCCGAGGCGTCGCCGCTTATTCCGAGGGTCACATCGGGCGGCAGAGCGGAGCGCAGATTCGCGATTCGAGCCCGCACCTGCTCGGCGCGGCCCGGCACGGCCGGAATCTTGATCGAGCGGACCCGCGGCAGCTCGGCGATCCGCGCGTAAAGCCGATCGCTGAACTCGAAACGCGTCGTGGTCGGGTTGTCGTAGACACACAGCGGTATCGATATCGATGCCGCGACCGTTCGGTAAAGATCGAACACCTCCGACTCGCGCAGCGGCTGATACGACATCGGCGGCAACAGCAGACCGTGCGCGCCGGCGGTCTGTGCGTCCTCGGCGCAAGCGAGTACGTCGGCGGTTCGCAGGGCGCCGATGCCGATGATCACGGGAACATCGCCGCTGTGTTCGCAGGCCAGCCGTGCGATCCGCGCGCGCTGGCTGCGCGTCAGGTAGGCATAGTTGCCGGTCGACCCCAGGGCGCCGATGGAGTCGACGCCGGCCTGCGCCAGCCGCTTGACCAAGCCGACAAAGGCGCGTTCGTCCAGTTGCTCCGCGCGCATCGGCGTCAGCGGAAAAGCGCTCAGACCGGTGAACATGCAAGCCTCCTTCGGGAATGGATGGGCGAATCTCCGCTCTGAGAGTGGCGCTCAACGCGGCGCCAAGCGCCGCCCGCGCGTGGCCGATAGCCGAGTCCTCGTGGCGGCAAGGGGGCCATATCGGCTATTGCGCGGCGATACGCGACAGGTTCACGCCGTTCGGCAGCTTCTCCGGCAGCGCGACGGTCTCGGATTCCATCGAGGCCATCGGCCAGGCGCAGTAGTCGGCGGCGTAGTAGGCGCTCGGGCGATGGTTGCCGGAGTCGCCGATGCCGCCGAAGGGCGCATCGGAGGCCGCGCCGGTGGTCTGGCGGTTCCAGTTGACGATGCCGGCACGGATGCGCAGACGGAAATCCTCCCACAGTGCCGCGTCGCCGCCGATCAGGCCGGCGGCCAGGCCATAGGCCGTGTGGTTGGCCTCGGCCACGGCGTCGTCCCAATCTTTGGTGCGGCGAATCGTCAACAGCGGGCCGAAGTGTTCGACGTCGGCGGTCTCGACGCCGGTGACATCGATCAGTCCGGGCGACAGCAGGCTGGTGCCGGGCTTGAGGATCTTCGTACGCGCCCGCACGACGGCGCCGCGCGCTTCGAGAGCGTCCTGGGTGGCCACCAGTTTCTCGGCCGCGGCCGGGGTCGCGAGCCCGCCGTAGAAGGGCGGATGGGTCTCGTCCATCGGGTCGCCCACGTGCAGATCGCCGAGTGCGGTCGTGAGGGCTTCGATCAGCGCATCGCCGGCCTGGCCCTCGGGCACGAGCAGGCGGCGCGCGCAGGTGCAGCGCTGGCCGCCGGAAATATAGGCCGACTGGATGATGGTCAGCACGGCCGCAGGAATGTCGTAGCCATCCTCGGCTACCACCAGTGGATTGTTGCCACCCAGCTCCAGCGCCAGGATCTTGTCCACCCGGCCGCCGAACTGCTTGTGCAGCGATTGGCCGGTGGCCGCCGAGCCGGTGAACAACAGGCCGTCGATGCCGTCATGCCCCGCAAGCGCCTGGCCCACGGCCTTCTCGCCCTGGACCAGATTGATCACGCCTTGCGGCAGGCCGGCGGCCTCCCAGCACTGCAGCGTGAGATCGGCGGTGGCCGGGGTGAGTTCGCTCGGTTTGAACACGACCGTATTGCCGGCCAGCAGCGCCGGCACGATGTGGCCGTTGGGCAGGTGGCCCGGGAAGTTGTAGGGCCCGAATACGGCCAGCACACCGTGCGGACGATGGCGCAGCACCGCCCGGCCGCCCGGGATCGTCTTGGCGCGTTCGCCGGTGCGTTCGTGATACGCGGTCTGCGAGATGCCGATCTTGCCGATCATGGCGCCGACTTCGGTGCGGGCCTCCCACAGCGGCTTGCCGGTTTCGCGGGCGATGGAGGCCGCCAGGTCTTCCTTGTGGGCTTCGAGCTGTCGGCCGAAGGCTTCGACGACGGCCACGCGTTCCTCGAACGGACGGCGCGCCCAGGCCGGAAAGGCGCCACGCGCGGCGGCGATGGCCGCGCCGACCTGATCGGCGTCGGCGGCGTTGGCCTGCCAGAGCGTGGCGTGCGCGATCGGGTCGGTCTTGTTCAGGGGCATGCCGTTGCCGGGCTGCCAGGCGCCGTTGATGAATAGTTGTTGTTTGGCTTGGAGTGGCATGGTGGCTCCGGTCGGGTCAGAAGATCATTCGGGTGTACGGCACGACGAGCATTCCGAGTCGGGCGTATTGTGTCGAGCCACGGGGGTGGCACGGCTTGAGTTTCGCACTGCAGTGCGAGTTCCTTCTTTTGCGTGCCCAAAAGAAGGAACCAAGAAAAGGGCACCCGACACGGCGCCGGCTTGCGCCGGTGCACGCCGATGCTCGCGGCGACGGGATGCGGCCAGAACTCGGGCCGCTTTGGCGGCCCTCAGACAGGCTGGCCGCACCGGCGCAGTGCGCCGGACACCCGTCGCCGCTGCGCGCCTGCGTCGCCGTGTAACGGGACGGAATACAGGCAAACCCACCCGAAACCGGGAGTAACGGGTTTGTATTCCGCCCTTGGGCGCAGCGCCGAGCAGTGGAGGCCGAAAGCGAAAAAGACCGCCGGATGTTTGAGTCGCGCGCAGCGCGGCGAGTTTCCGGCGGTCCGCTTTCGGCCGGAGCCGCGCAGGGGACCGATGCGAAGCATCGGCGCAAGACAGGGTGTCCTTTCCTTTGGTCACTTTCGTTTGGACAAGCAAACGAAAGTGACTCGCGCATCAGCGCGAAACCCCAGCGCGATCGAAGAGCAGCAGGTTCAAGGTTTGTTGCTTTGGCTATTGGCTGGCCGCGCATGCCCGACAATGCGATCAATCGCCCAACACACGCAACCGCGCGCCCTCATCAACGCAAAGCCGGGCCGCTTCCTCGGGATGCACGGCGATGCCGTCTTCTTCCGGCGGCCGGCCGATCCAGCCGGCCCGGAAATCCGCGCAGGCGCCGGTGGTGGCGGCCAGCGTAACCGGCGAGCCCGGCGTGCCGGCCCGGGCATCGATGCGCACCTCGACTTCGCGCGAATGCCGTACCGCACGCACGTCGTCGAGATAGGCCTCGACCGTCGGCCCGGCATCGAAGATGTCGATATAGCCCTCGAAGCGCAGCCCTTGCGCATTGAGCATCGCCAGCGCCGGTTTGGTGTGTTCGTGGACCGCGCCGATGCAGTCGCGGGCGGCTTCGGGCAGCATGGCGGTACAGATCGGGTAGCGCGGCATCAGCTCGCCGATGAACGATTTCTGGCCGAGACCGGTCAGCCGGTCGGCGTCGCGGAAATTGATCGGGAAGAAATGCTGACCGAGCGCCTGCCAGAATGGGTTGACGTCGGCATCGTCGAAGCGCCCGCGCATTTCGGCCAGAACGCGCTCCGGAAAACGCGCGCGATAGGCGGCCATGAACAACCAGCGCACGCGGGACAATAACGTGCCGTTGCGCTGGCCCTTGGTGCGCCAGGCCGGGCGCAGATAGAGCGAGCAGACCTCGGCGTCGCCGGTGTGATCGGACGACAGGAACAGCGTATCGATCACGCGGTTCAGATCGAGTTGCCTGGAGGCCTGGGCCAGCCGGCCGACACGATAGTTGTAGAACGGTGCGTCCAGTCCGACGCGGGCCTCGATCGCGCAGCAGCCGGCGATCCGGTCGGCGACCGGCGTATCGCCAAGGCTGTCGTCTTCGAGGACGAAAAAATACAGATCGGGGTCCGTGGCCAGGCTGGGATCGTCGGCCGGTTTGTCGAAGGCGGCGCGGGTTTCCGCGATGTGCCGGGCCAGAAAATCGCGATTGTCGGGCAGGGAGGTGAAGCCGGCGCCGGTTTCGATGGCGATGGCATGCAGGGCGTCGAGATCGCCGGTTTCGATCGGGCGAATCAACATGAGCCGGCCTCCGCGTCCAGCGTGGGCAGGGTGACGGCGAGCACGGCGCGCCCGGTGTCGAGGTGCAGCCGGTCGGCGCGCTCGGGCGCGAGCCGCAGCTGGCCGGTGGCGGTCAATGCGCGCGGGGCGGCGATACAGCGGAACGCCGATGTTTCCTGATTCGCCAGCAGTGCCACGCCGTGCTCGCCGCACTCCACACGGTTGTCGACCAGGATCGGATGCCAGCGGTTGCCGCGCACCGAATGCAGGCGTTCGAAGGGGGCTTCGAACAACAGGCCGCCATCGAACAGGTCGATATGGCGCGACGGCGTGAAGCCTTCGTCGCGCAGATCGACCGCCGCCGGACCATGCGCGGCATGGATCGACCCGATGGCGGCGCGCCCGGTTTCGGTCAGCAGCGGTTCGTAGAGCGGAAACGGCGGCATGACCTCGGCGATGAAGCTCTTGGAATGAATGCCGGCGATTTCGTTGATTTCGCCGAAATCGCGCACGAAGAAATGCCGGCCGACCGATTCCCAGAACGGCGAGGCGCCGTTGGCGTCGAGGTGCCCGGGCATGGCCACGGCCAGATTGACCATGAACCGCTCCGGGTGCTGGGCCACGAACAACAGCCGTGCGCGTCGCAACAGGCGCTCGCCCGGCCCGCCGCGATAGGCCGGGTCGATCGAAAAGGCGCAGAGCAGGCTGGATTCCGACAGTTCGTGCGAGAGCGACAGAATCGAGACCTCGCGGCGCACGTCGAGCTGCTGCGAGGCGTGAATCAGCGTCTCGCGACGCCAGGTGTAATAAGCCTCGCGCGCGCCGGCGCGGGCCCGGATGCTGGCCGTGCCGACCACGCGCGGCGACTCGCCGGCGTGGTCTTCCAGCACGAAGGTGTAAACCTCGCTGCCCGGCGAGGCGATCGATTCCTCGAGGGCATGGCGCGAGGCCGCGAGCCGTTCGCCCAGCCGTTCGCGATGGGCCGGAAAGTTGGTGAGCGCGGGCACGGCGTTGGCGGCCAGCGCCATCAACGCTTCGAGATCATCCGGGTGGCCGGGACGAACAATGAGCATGGCCGCCTACGAGATCGCCTCGAGCGTGCCGATGGCCCTGTCCAGCTTGGCCATGCCTTCGCGGATGTCGGCCTCGGGAATGATCAGCGAAGGCGCGAAACGCAGCACGTTCGGCCCGGCGACCAGAAGCATCAGGCCCTCCTTGATCGCGGCGGCCAGCGTCGCCCGACCCTGCTCATGATAGCGCGCGTTGAATTCGGCACCGATCAACAGTCCCTTGCCGCGAATGTCGGCGAAGCAGTCGTATTTCGCGTTGATGCGGTCGAGTTCTTCGCGAAAGATCGCCGCGCGATCCTCGACGCCGGCCAGCACGTCCGGCCGGCCGATGGTTTCGACCGCCGCCAGCGCCACCGCGCAGGCCAGCGGATTGCCGCCGTAGGTGGAGCCATGCGTGCCGACCACGAACACCTCGGCCACCTTGTCGATGGTGAGCATGGCGCCGATCGGGAAACCGCCGCCCAACGCCTTGGCGCTGGTGAGGATGTCGGGCGTCACGCCGTAACCCATGTAGGCGTACAGCTGCCCGGTACGGCCGACGCCGCACTGGACTTCGTCGAAGATCAGCAGGGCGTCGTGCTCGTCAGCCAGCTGGCGCAGCCCGGCCAGGAAATCCGGATCGCCTGGCGTCACGCCGCCTTCGCCCTGCACCGGTTCGACCATGATCGCGCAGGTGTTGTCGTCGACCAGCTCGCGCGCCGATTCCAGGTTGTTGTACTCGCCGTGGACGATGCCGCCCGGCACCGGGCCGAAGCCCTGGGTGTATTTCTCCTGGCCGCCCACCGAGACCGTGAACCAGGTTCGGCCGTGGAACGAACTGCGAAACGAAACGATCTTGTCCTTGTGTTCGCCCGTTGTGTCGTGGGCATAGCGGCGCGCCAGCTTGAGCGCGGCCTCGTTGGCCTCGCCGCCGGAGTTGGCAAAGAACACCTTGTCGGCAAAGGTGGCCTCGACCAGCGTCTTCGCCAGCCGCAACGCCGGCTCATTGGTATAGACATTGGACAGATGCCAGAGCTGCTGGCCCTGCATGGTCAGCGCCTCGACCAGCGCGGGATGGCAATGGCCGAGCCCGTTGACCGCGATGCCACCGGCGAAATCGATGTATTCATCGCCGTTCTGGTCCCACAGCCGGCTGCCTTCGCCGCGCACCGGAATAACGGCCTGCGGATTGTAGTTGGGCAGCATGTAGCGGTCGAAGTCTTCGCGGGAGGGCGTCCAGTCCATGGCTTGATGTCCGGGTGTTCGGGCCAGTGCGTAAGCGCCGTATTGTCGCGCTTTGTCGGTTCCGGGTCACGTCGGTGGTACGAGTTGTCGTATCCCGGGCGTGGTTGCGCGTCGACCGGGCTGTTTGTTTGTCACGTGTTGCGGCCGCAGTCGCCTGAAGTGCGTGCATCATGGGCACGCGGTTTGGGCGCGCAGCCAGCCGTGGCTTCGGCAGGCTGCGCGGTGGTGCGGCCGGCGTCATGCTGGGTCAGCGCTCGCCGACGATTGGCCCGTTGGGGTCGGCCCGTCGACCAGACGTTTCAGCCAGGGCACGAAGCAGGAGACGACGAGCGCGGCGACCAGGGCGGCGATGCCGAGTTTTACGAACAGATGGATATACAGTGGCAGGGATTGCACGGGATCGGTCACACCCTCGGGCACGGAGGCGATACCGGCGACCACGCCGCCCAGATACTGGGCCACGGCCGTGGCCAGGAAATAGGCCCCCATCATGAAACCGCGCAGGCGCTTGGGCACCAGGCGCGCCACCATCGCCAGCCCGAGACCGCTGATGATCAGTTCGGCCAGAGACTGCAGGCCATAGCCGGCAACCATCCACCATGCCGATACCGTGCCGTGGGCGGCATTCAGCCCGCTGGCGGCGAACACGAAGAACGCGCCGCTGGACAGGAACAGGCCGAATGCATACTTCGTCGCGATATTGAAATCGCCCCGGTTCTTGCCCATATGGTTGTAGAACCAGGCCACCAGTGGGCTGAGGATCACGATCCATATCGGGTTGAGGTCCTGGAACTGGGCGGGCAGTACCGGGATGCCCAGCAAGTGATGGGCCACGTTGCGTTTAGCGAACAGGGTCAGCGACGTGCTCATCTGCTGGTAGTAGACGAAGAACACGATGACCACCGCGAACAGAACCAGGCAGGCCGCCAGATGATTGCGTTCCTCGGGCACGCGGATCATCAGATAAGCGAACACGCCGAGCGCGGCTACGCCGAACACGGCCATTATCGCCTGCGCGAGCGCCGTGTACTGAACCACCAGCGATAGCAGGTAGGCGATGACGATCGTGCCGGCGATCACCAGCGCCAGCCGCCCGAACCTGAGCTTCTCGAAGTCTGGTGCCGAACCGTAAGGCTGGAGCTTGCGGCGCATGAATGCGTAGTTGATCAGTCCCGCCGCCAGGCCGATCGCGCTGATGCCGAAGGCCAGATGCCAGCCGTACACATGCGCCACGAGCGGTGTGATCGCGATAGAGATCATCGAGCCGATGTTGATCGACATGTAATAGGTGGTAAACGCTGAATCGAGTTTCGCCTCGTCGCCCTCGTACAGCCTAGAGAGGAGGTTGTTGGGATTGACCTTGAACAGACCGTTGCCGATGGCGATGACCCCCATCGAGATATAGAAGGTCCGGGTCGACGGGATGGCCAGCAGGATGTATCCGAGCATCAGTACGATGGCGCCGTAGGTCATGGTGCGCCGCGTGCCCAGTATCTGGTCGCCGACATAGCCGCCGATCATCGGCATGGCGTAGATCATGGCGACGAACGCGCCCCAGATCAGCTCGGCGCGCTGGTCCGCGAAACCGAGTTGCGTGGTCATGAACAGCACCATCAAGGCGCCCATGCCGTAATAGCCGAAGCGTTCCCACATCTCGATCAGGAACAATACGGCGAATGCCTGTTTCGGGCTGCCTGCGGCTGGCTTCGGCTCATTCGACTGCATGGGGTTCGGTCTCCTTTGGGCGTGAGGGATAGCGGGCTTTGGGCGCGCGATGCGTTGGGCGGGCATAGGAGTCAGCCGCATACGCGTGCCTCATCGGCCAGTGGGTCAGAAGTTGTATCGGGCGAGTACCGACGTGTTGTTGTGCCCCACGGCATGGCCGTCGACGTTTTTTGAGTCATCGAAGTCCTGCTCCACCGCGAGGATCAGGTTCTCGTTAAAGAGTAGCCAGGCCGCGCCAGCGATGTAGCTGACGTTGCGGGCGTCGCTGTTCGCGTCGTCCAGTCGATTCAATCCGCCGTACAGCTGAATCGTGCCAGGCGCCAGATGCTTGAAGTTGTACTGCGCAATGCATTCGTAGCCGCGCGCCTTTTTGGCGGGGCCGGCGCCGCTGTAGCCGGCGAACTCGCTCTTGCTAACCAGGTTGCGGTATTCGCCGGCATCCGCGCCGAAGTACCAGTTGCCGGGCTGCCAGCTCACGCCGACAAGACCGGCGTTGATGTTGGCATCGTGGGCGGTGTTGTTCCGGTAGCGCTCGATGTTGCTGTGGCTGTAGACGGCGCCGAACGTCAGGTCATCGCTGGCATGCCACTGGATGCCGCCCTGGATCGTGTTCTTTCGCCATGCGCCAAATGTCTCGTGGTCGAAGCCGGTTACCACGCGCTGACCGTCGACCGTGCCGTAATGCAGGATGCGCGTCTGATAACGCTGGTCGCGGCTGGTCTGATACAGCAGGCCGATCGACCAGTTGCCGAGGCGGTCGCGGTAGGACACCGAGCGCGCCGGCCGCCCAGTGCCATCGAAACTGCTGTCGCCTTCGCCGTTGAAACTGCCCTGGGCGGCCGTGCCGTTGATCCAGAAGTAATCGGTGAAGATACCGACCATGGAATAGAACAGCGAATATTGTTTGCCGAGCAATAGCGTGCCGTAACGGTCGTTGGTCAGTCCGACATATTGCTGGCGCTTGAAATGATGGTCGTCGCCATCCTTGAAGAAAGGGTCGAAGCCCCAGCTGCTCATGCCGACGGCAGTCCAGCCGTCTACGAGATTGTGTTCCACAATCACGCGAGCGCGGCTGCCGGCATTGTGCGGTATGTGGTCGTCGTGATCCGTGTCTTTGCCGAAACGACTGTAGGCGCTCAGCCGGCCGCTGAAGATCAGCCGGTTTTCCGGCGAGCTGTAGAGTGTGAACGCACTTGCCGACTGTGCCAGCAGTATTAAATTAAAAGTGCTAAGGAAAGTAAACTTTACGATAATCTTCATTATTGTCATATCCCCCATGTTACTCGGGGCCTCCGAGCCCGTTGCCACCGGTCTCTCGTGTGACCGGATACCGGGCTTACGGACCCGGCGATACCGAAGCCGCTGACTCGCTTTTAGGCGAATTGGGCCGGCCCGCTTCTTTCCCGTTACCATATGTTTTTGAAGACTTAGACTGCGATTTGCGTGCCTGTGTAAATCCTCCGGGGCCGAACAGCGGTGAGGTCTGCTTGCCGATCTCCAGATAGAGAGGCGGATTGACCGGCGGCGCCGTCACGGCATCGTATTTTTCACAACCAAAAAAAGTAATCGGTATACAGAAAAAAATGGCGATTGTAAGAATTTTTAGTATCTTTTTTTGCATGAAATATACCCCAAAGTCATCGTGGAATATGGATTATACAATCGGATTGAGATAGGCAATATTTTTATCTACTGCTTTAGTAGAAATAAGTGATATCTATCTGGTCATATTTGAAAAATGCATAATGCATGGATGTGGGCGTGATGCGAATCCGAGCCGCGTCGGGGCGGTTGGCTGGCTTGCTGCGTGGAGGAATGCATTGAGATCGGCGATGCCGCGGCGTCTGTAGCGATCACATACGGGCCCGCGCCGACCGTTGGTCCGGGGCAAGACAGCGTTTGTCTATTCGGGCCGCGGCAAACCCGCCCATGCGACAACAGGCCCTGGCGGGCCCGTCGATTGGCGCTGCATGGCGTCTATCGGCTTGTCTTTCCGGCGTCCTCTACAATCCAGAATAAGACCAATTGGTATTTTACTGGTATTCGATAGGGCTTATATTGGTGTGTAACCGTTGCCTGGAATACGCGCCATGGATCCTCGCCTTTCCCGAATCATGCTCGATGCCGGTATCGCGACGCCGCTGTATCACCAGCTCGCGCGGCAACTCGGCGACGCGATCGAGGCGGGCCGCTGGCAGGCGGGCGAGGCGCTGCCATCCGAGCGGGCGCTGGCCGATGTGCTCCATATTTCGCGCATCACCGCGCGCAAGGCGCTCGAACAGTTGGCGCAGCGCGGCTTGATCCGACGCACGCACGGCTCGGGCACATTCATCGCCCCGCGGTTCAACGAGCCGCTGACCCGGCTCGCCAGTTTCACGGAACTGCTGACCCAGCGCGGCTTCACGCCGAGCTCGCGCTGGTTGTCGCGGCGGATCGATTCGCCGACCAGCGAAGAAGCGTTTCGCCTGGGATTGCACAGCAACGCGCGTGTCGCGCGGCTGAAACGTCTCCGCCTGGCTGACGATGTGGTCATGGCGGTGGAGGAAAGTTGTCTGCCCGAGGCGGTTTTGCCCGAACCGGAAGCGGTCGAGACGTCGCTGTACAAGACGCTCGAGGATCTGGGCCGGCCGATCATGCGGGCGTTGCAGCACATCACGGCGGTCAACGCCGACGCCGAAACCGCGGCACTGGTGTCGGTGCCCGAAGGCGAGGCGCTGCTTGAGGTCACCCGGTCGAGCTATCTGGCCGATGGCTCGCCGGCCGAACTGAGCGTGAGCTACTGCCGTACCCATTACTACGACTTCATGGTCGAGCTGCATCGGCGCCCGGCATCCGGTTGAACGGACGGACGCACTCGCGGCGGGCGGCGGATTGTCATCGGCGTCGGGCGTTGCGGCCCGGCGGCTGCGAACACCGCGTCACAACAGAACGCGGACACCAACCGAAGCGGCGACGCTTCGTTCTCGGAGGAGAGCCACATGACGGTAACGACACAGGAATCATTCTCGCCGGCACGCCTGCCGGCCATGGCCTGGCTGGCGATCGCCATCGCCGCGCTCGGCGGCATTTTGTACGGCTACGACATCGGCATCATCGCCGGCGCGCTGGTGTTCATGAAGGGCGCGCTGTCGCTGTCGGGCTCGGAAATGTCATTGATCGTGGCGGCGGTGCTCGGCGGCGGTTCGCTGGCCACCCTCATCGGCGGGCCGATCGCCGACGCGATCGGGCGCAAGGCCACGCTGCTGATCTCGGGCGTGGTATTCGCGATCGGCGTGATCGTGACCGCCATGGCGGCCGGCTATGCCGGCGCGCTCGGCGGCCGGTTGATCCAGGGCATCGGCGTGGGTCTGGTAACCATCGTGGTGCCGCTGTATCTGGTCGAGGTCATGCCGCCGGCGGTGCGCGGGCGCAGCGTGACGCTGTTCCAGCTGTTTCTGACCTTCGGCATTCTGGCCGGTTATCTGGTCGGTTATTTCTTCAATGCCAGTGGCGACTGGCGGGCCATGTTCATCACCGCGCTGGCGCCGGCCGTGGCCTTCGTGTTGCTCGGCCTCGCGCTGCCGAAATCGCCGCGCTGGCTGATCAAGAAAGGCCGGCCGAGCGAAGCGCGCGCCGCGCTCGCCCGCACGCACAGTGCCGACGAGACCGAATCCACATTCAACGAACTGGCCGCGCAGACCGATGAAGAAGGCGTGGCCGCGCGCTGGTCCCTGTTGTTGGCGCCGGGCTATCGTCGCGCTTTCTTTCTGGCCCTGGCGATCGGTCTGCTCAACCAGCTCACGGGTATCAACACCCTGCTGCAGTTCAATACCGTGATCCTCGATCAGTCGGGCCTGTCCGGCGGCGCGACCGCGGTGCTCGGCAGCGTGACGGTCGGGCTGACCAATTTCGTGGTCACCATCATCGGCCTGATGCTGATCGATCGTGTCGGCCGGCGCCCGCTGCTCATCCTGGGCACGGCCGGGGCGACCGTGGCGCTGGCGTTCATGGCGCTCATCCATTTGCTGACTACGGCCTCCGCGTTCCAGGGCTATGCCACACTGGCCGGGCTGATCGGTTTCGTCATCTTCTTTGCCATCGGCCCGGGTATCGTGGTTTGGCTGGCGATTTCCGAAGTGCTGCCGCTGGCGATCCGCGCCAAGGGCATGGCGGTGGCGCTGTTCGCCAATTCGCTGATGTCGGCGATCCTGGCCGCGGTGTTCATGGATATCGTCTCGGTGGCCGGCTATGCCGGGGCCTTCGGACTGCTCGCAATCGCGGTATTCGTCTACATGCTGGTGGCGATCTTCCCCTTGCCGGAGACCAAGGGGCGCAAACTGGAAGAGATCGAAACCCATTTCCTGGGAGAAGCGCATGGCTGATCGCGAGCTGCGCGTGTTCATCGGCGTCGACGGTGGCGCGAGCAAGACGCGGGTCGTCGCGCTCGACGCCGCGGGGCAGGTACTGGGCACCGCCAACGGCGCCGCTGCCACCCTCAACGGGCGCGCCGATACGAGCTGGGCGACCATTGTCGAGACGATCCGCGCCATCGATGCGCTGGCCGGCCTCGATCTGCTTGCGGCGAGCGTGGTCGTCGGCATCGCCGGCACCGAGATCGCGCCGGCGTATCGCGCCTTCGTGGCCGCAGCACCCGCCTGCGGCGCACTCGAGGTGGTCTCGGATGCGCATATCGCCTGTGCCGGCGCGCACGACGGTGGCAACGGCGCGATCGTGTCGGTCGGTACCGGGGTGGTCGGTTTCTGTCGCGACGGCGAGGCCACGGCGCGCGCCGGGGGCTGGGGATTTCCGCACGACGATCGTGGTTCCGGCGCCTGGCTTGGCATGGAGGCGGTCGGCCATGCGCTGGCCGCCGCCGACAAGCGTCGCCCACGCGACGCGTTGGCCGATCGGCTGCTGGCCGATTTTGACCACGATCCCGGCGCGCTCGCCGGCTGGGCATGTAGCGCGCAGGCAGGCGATTTCGCCGGCTACGCACGCGCCGTGGTGGAGCTGGCGGACCGGGGCGAGGCCAGCGCGGAGGCATTGCTCGAGGCGGCCGGGCGGCATGTGTCGGCGGTGGCGCGCGCGCTCATCGGTGAGCGTCGCGATCTCCTGCTGGCACTCACCGGCGGCCTGGCCGCGATCATCGCGCCGCGGCTCGATGCCGATCTGCAGGCGCGATCCACGCGGCCCGTTCACGACGGCGCGCACGGGGCCGCGCTGATGGCCCGTCATGCTTTCACCCCTTCACCGGAGACCGGTTCATGAGCTCGACCACTCTCATGCGGCGCGAGATGCGCGAAACCCCCGAGCGTCTGGCCGATCAATGGGCCGCCAATCGCGACGCGATCATGGCGATCGCCGCCGATCTGGCCGCGCGCCCGAATGCGCCCTGGTGGGTCACGGCCCGCGGCAGTTCTTCGCACGCCGGGGCGTTCTTCGCCGCGGCCGCCGGGCTGGGTGCCGGCCGCGTGGTCGGCGAGATCACGCCCAGCCTGTTCACCGTCTACGGCCGGAAACCCATGCTGGCCGGCGCGGTGGTAATGGCGATCTCGCAGTCCGGCGCGGGCTCGGACATCAACGCCGTGATGGATGCCGCCAACACGACCGGCGCGCTCACGCTCGCGCTGACCAACGACCCGGAATCCCGGCTTGCCGCCACGGCGGCCCATACCCTCGATCTGGCCATGGGGCCCGAGAAGGCCGTGGCCGCGACCAAGACCTATCTCGGCACACTGGCCGCCGCCGCGCGGCTGGTGGCCACGGTCGCCGACGATCAGGAACTGGAGGCCGCGCTCGAGCGCCTGCCGGCCACACTCGCCCACCGGCGCGACAAGCAGGCCCCGCTGGATGCATCGGCGCTCGCCGCCTTCGATTCGGCCGGCTTCGTGCTCGGGCGCGGGGTGAGCCTCGGCATCGCGCGCGAGGTCGCGCTCAAGTTCAAGGAAGTGTGCGTGACGCCGGCCGAGGCGTTTTCGGCCGCCGAGTTCATTCACGGCCCGCTGACGCTGGTCGGGCGCAGCACGCCGGTGCTCATCATCTGCCTGGACGACGCCACGCGACCCGGGCTGATCGACACCGCGCATCGGCTGGCCGAGCTGGCGGCCAACGTCACGCTGGTCGGCCCGGATCTGGATGGCGTGCCCGCGGCCGAGCATCTGTCGGTCGTGAGCCGTCCGGCCACCGGTAATGTGTATACCGATGCCATCGCGATGGCGTTCGACTGCTACGGCGCGTTGGAGGCCCGGGCGGTGGCGCTCGGTTACGACCCCGATCAGCCGCCCAATGTCCGCAAGGTCACGAGTACGTATTGATGCGTTCATCCGATAACGAGGATCAGCGCGTGTGGCAGTTGCGCGGGGCTCGGGTCCATGGCGGGGCAACGGAGCCGCAGGCGATCACCATCGCCGGCACGCGCATCTCTGCGCCTGACTCGGACGCGCCCGCGATCGATCTGCCGGCCGACTGGCATGTCGTGCCCGGCTTTATCGACGCCCATATCCACGGCGCGATGGGTGCCGATGTGATGGACGGCGATGCCGACGGGCTGGCCCGTATCGCGGACTATCTGCCGGCCGAGGGCACGACCGCGTTTCTGGCCACCACCATGACCGGGCCGGCGGCCGCGATCGAAGCCGCACTTGGCGTGACGGCGCATTTCGAAGCAGCGCCCGGCGCCGCCGAGATGCTCGGCGTGCATCTGGAAGGCCCGTTCGTGGATCGCAACAAGGCCGGTGCCCAGCCGGTCGATCACATTATCGCCCCGGATATCAGCCTGTTCGATCGTTGGCAGGCGGCCGCGGGCGGGTGTATCCGCGTGGTCACGCTGGCGCCGGAACAACCTGGCGGCGAAGCGCTCGTCGCGCATCTGGGCCGCCACGGCGTGCGCGCCTCGATCGGCCATTCCAGTTGCAGCGCGGCGCAGGCCGAGGCCGCGATCGCGGCCGGGGCGAACCGCGGCACGCATTTGTTCAATGCGATGAACGGGTTGCACCACCGCGAACCGGGTGCGGCGTGCGCACTGCTGACGGATCCGGCCGCGCGCAGCGAGATCATCGCCGACGGGCTGCATGTGACGCCGGCCATGGTGAAGCTCGCCTATCGCGCCGCCGGCCGCGACCGGCTCATGGCGATCACCGATGCCATGCGCGCCAAGGGCCTCGGCGACGGCGAATATGAGCTGGGCGGGCAGGCAGTGACGGTCGCCAATGGCCAGGCGCGGCTCGCGAATGGAACACTGGCCGGCAGCGTGCTCACCTTTGATGCCGCGTTCCGCAATCTGCTCGATTTCACCGGTTGCGAGCTGGCCGACGCCATCGCGATGAGCAGTACGAACGCCGCCCACGATCTGGATGTTGCCGATCGCAAGGGATCACTGGCCGAAGGCTTCGATGCCGATCTGGTGGTGCTGGATGCCGAGCTTCGTGTCCGGCTGACCGTATGCCGGGGTCAGGTGGCGCATGATCCGGAGCGGCGCATCATCGGATAGCCGCAGGGCGGCTTTCGGCTGCCGGAATCTTGGACGATCAGGCATGGATGAGATCGAATCGAGCGGCCATCAATCGCGTGATGGCTGCATACTGAAGTGATCGCTGTGCCATTTCTCTCAAGAGGTTCGCAATGCGTTACAACAAACTGGGCAACACCGGCCTGTTCGTCTCCGAGCTTTGTCTCGGCACCATGACCTTCGGCGGCCAGGGCGAGCTGTGGAGCCAGATCGGCGATCTGCAGCAGTCGGATGCCGAAAAACTGGTCGGCCGGGCGCTGGATGCCGGCATCAACTTCATCGATACCGCCGATGTTTATTCCGAGGGCCAGTCGGAGATCATCACCGGCCAGGCGCTGAAGAATCTCGGCGTGCAGCGTGACGAGGTGGTGGTCGCCACCAAGGTGTTCGGCCCGACCCAGAGCAGCGGGCGGGCCGCCAGCCGGGCCAATACGCAGGGGGCATCGCGCTATCACATCATGGAAGGCGTCAAGGCCAGCCTGAAGCGGCTGCAGCTCGATCATATCGATCTGTATCAGATCCATGGTTTCGATCCGGCCACGCCGATCGAGGAAACCGTGCGCGCGCTGCATACGCTGGTCGAGCAAGGCCATGTGCGCTATGTCGGCGTATCCAACTGGGCCGCCTGGCAGATCGTCAAGGCACTCGGCATCGCCGAACGCCAGGGCTGGAACCGCTTCGAATCGCTGCAGGCGTACTACACGCTGGCCGGGCGCGATCTGGAGCGCGAGCTGGCGCCGATGCTGGAAAGCGAGAATCTGGGGCTGATGGTGTGGAGCCCGCTGGCCGGCGGTCTGCTCAGCGGCAAGTACGATCGCGAGTCCGACGGCGAAGCCGGCAGCCGCCGCACGACCTTCGATTTTCCGCCGGTCGATCGCGAGCGCGGCTTCGATTGCATCGATGTCATGCGCGACATCGCCGACGCCAAGGGTGTCTCGGTGGCCCGCATCGCGCTGGCCTGGTTGCTGCATCAGCCGGTGGTGAGCAGCGTGATCATCGGCGCCAAGCGGCCCGACCAGCTCGACGACAATATCGGCGCCACGGAAGTCGAGTTGTCCGATGCCGAACTCGCGCGCCTGGACGAAGTCAGTGCGCTGCCGGCCGAATATCCGGGCTGGATGCTCGAGCGTCAGGGCACGATACGCCGCCAGCAACGGGCCGAGTCGAACAACCGCTGATCGACTCGCCCGGAGCCGCGCCTTGTTCGTGGTCTGCGGCCCGGCTAATGTTGGCTAAAGTCCGCTGGACGTCGACTATGGCTTTCATTCCGGAACTCATCACACTTGGCACCGTCCTGCTCCTGGGCTGCATCAGCCCGGGGCCGGATTTCGTGGCGGTCACGTCGCATTCTCTGGCCGATCGGCGTTCCGGGCTGCGCATCGCCTGCGGGATCGCGGCGGCGATTACGTTATGGGCCGCGTTGAGCGTGGCCGGGCTGGCCTTTGTGTTGTCGCGCGTTGCCGTGCTGTACGAGGGCGTGCGGCTGGCCGGTGCGGCATTCCTGGTGTATCTGGGTATCCGCATCCTGGTTTCGACCTGGCGCGGTGGGCCGGCAGCGACGGCGCCGATGCGTGTCGCCACCAAGTACGGGTCGTTCAAGCGCGGTTTTCTGATCGGTATTACCAATCCGAAGTCGGCGGTTTTCTTCAGTAGTTTGTTCGCCACCATTCTGCCGGCTCACGCACCGGACTGGGTGTACGGCGCCACCATCGCGCTGGCGGCCGGCACGGCCTTCGGTTGGTTCATCGTGCTTGCATTGGCATTTTCTATGGGGCGTATACAGCGGCTCTACGTCAAGGCCCGGCGCGGCATCGATACGGTCATGGGCGCGTTGCTCACGGCGCTGGGTCTGCGGTTGGCGCTGGTGCGCTAGCGAGACCTCCTCGTGCGGGGCCGCGCCAAGCGCTGTTTTGCGTAGAGCGACCACGCCACGTTCGCCGCGCCCCCGGCCCGGCCTGGCCTATCAGGCCATCACCTGTGCTACTTTGCAGCGGCTCCGGGACAGGTCCATGGTGCGATGCATCGGGATCTATGCGTCATGGTCTGAGCCGCCGGGGTTCGCGCCGGCTCCGGCTACAAGGCGCGGCCTGTCGGCGAGCGCACGAGCGGCGCGATAAGCGATGGTGTCCGTGTTCTCGCCTGGGCGGCGCCCGGATTCGGCGCCGTCTGCTGGCGTCGCGCTGATGCGGCGATCCGGCCCGGTCAGGCGCCCTGGGTCGTGTCGGCACCGGCGATCACATCCCGCTCCACCAGGTCGGTCAGTGTCGCGTCGTCCAGTGCCAGGCGTTCGCGCAGGATCGTGAAGGTGTCCTGGCCGAGGATCGGCGGCGCACGGTCGGCGTTGAGTCGCTGATCATCGAACCGGATCGGATTACCGACCAGCGACACGTCGCGACCGCTGGCATGGCGCCGCTGGATCTGCATCTCCCGGGCTTGAGTCTGCGGGTCGTCAAAGACCTGCGCGAGCGTGTTGATCGGCCCTGACGGCACGCCCGCGGTTTCCAGTCGCTTCAGCCATTCGCCGCGTGGCGCGGTGCGCAAGTGCCCGGACAGAATCGGCACGAGTGTATCGCGACAGGCCACGCGCTCGGCGTTGGTTGCAAAGCGCGGGTCTTCTGCCAGTTCCTCCGCGCCGAGCACAGCGCACAGGCGCGCGAACTGATCATCGTTGCCCACCGCAATCACCATCGGTTCGTCGGCGGTGGGAAAGACCTGGTACGGCACGATGCTGGGGTGGGCATTGCCGAGCCGCGGCGGGTTTGCCCCCGTGGTGAGATAGGCCAGCGCCTGATTGGCCATGACGCCGATCTGGACATCAAACAGCGCCATATCGATATGCGTGCCCGTGCCCGTCGTGCGTCGCTGGTGCAGGGCCGCGAGAATGGCGTTGGCACTGTACAGGCCGGTGAAGACGTCGGCGAAGGCCACGCCGGCCTTCATGGGCTCGCCATCGGGTTCGCCGGTCACACTCATCAGCCCGCCCATCGCCTGGATCAGGAAGTCGTAGCCGGCACGCGATGCGTACGGTCCGGTCTGGCCGAAGCCGGAAACCGAGCAGTAGATCAACGACGGATTGATCTCGCGCAATGATTGATAATCGAGCCCATATCCGGCCAGCCTGCCGACCTTGAAATTCTCGACCAGTACGTCGCTATCGGCGGCCAGCCGGCGCACCAGATCCCGGCCTTCGGGCCGCGAGAAATCCACGCAGACGGAATGCTTGCCCCGGTTGGCCGACAGGAAATAAGACGATTCATCGGTGCCGTACAGCCAGGGTGGCGCCCAGTGGCGGGTGTCGTCGCCGCGGCCCGGGCGTTCGATCTTGACCACGTCGGCGCCCATGTCGGCCAGTTGCTGCGTGCACCAGGGCCCGGCCAGCACGCGCGATAGATCGAGCACGCGAATCCCTGCGAGCGGGCGGTGGGATGATTGATCGGTCATGGTTTAGTGGACTGCCTGGATGTCGGTCTGGGCCCGGCCGAGAATCAGCGCATGCACGTCGTGGGTGCCGTGATGAGTGTTCCGCTTTCGGGATTGTGCATAGGATGCATCATGATGCCGTACTCGATCAGGGTACCGTTTCCGCCGTGCATGCCGCGGGCGCTGCGGGCGATATCCAACGCCTTTGCGCAATCACCGCGCGGCCGGCCATACCGTCGGGGTTGGAGCCGGCCTCGGGCTCGGCCAACCCGAAACCACCGACGAACTCGCCGCGGGCGCGCCTGGGCAGAGAGCGCTGTTTCCGCGCTTCGCTGCCAAAGACCCTGATCGGAGACAGCGCCAACAATGCCCTCATGCACGCTATAGCGCGGCGCTTTAAGAACACGAAATCCGCGGGTGTTTGCCCGGCCCAGCGCGCGAAGGTCTCGGGTTTCGGGGGCGGCAGAAAGTGCCCTTGATCTCGATCGCGCGCAAGCGGCGAGCGGCATGGGCGAGTTCGTTTTCCTGTGTCGGTTCGTTTGGATAAACGGCGCCGCGCCGAGGGTTATAGGTCCGGCCGCCGATGCCGCGGCGGATACGGTCGCATCGCGTTGCGATCGGGGATCGAGATGAGAACGGCGGATCGGCGAACGGGCATCGGATATTAGCCGTTCGGATCGAGGCGGCGTTTGTCCCGAAACGTTCCCAGCCGCGTGAAACCCGTCCGGCACGCTGTTCGCGCCTTGACCGCGGGCCCCGCCACGCCAAGCGGCGCCTGTCGCTGGCACGTCACGACCGGCGGCGCGCGCCTTGTCTCAACGGATTTGCGGTCTCCAACGCGGCACATGTACGAAACGGCAATCGCCCCTAAAGACCGGCCGCAAGTCGCCGTTAATCCGATCGCTGTCCGACGCTTTCACCGAGGTTCTGATGCGACATTCTCTACGCGCCCGTATTCTGGCGATCTGCATCGCGATCATTGTGTTGTCGCTGGTCGTGATCGGCGCGGCCACCTGGCGCGTGATGAACGCCTACAACAACCAGAGCATTGCCGCTAATCTCAAGTCGATCGCCACCGGCCACGTCATGGCGATTGCGCAATGGAGTGCGACCGAGAAGCGGCTGGTGTCATCGATCGGCCAGCGCGCGCTCCAGCCGGACGCGGCCTCGTCGATGGCTCTGATCGAAAAAGCCAGCCAGTTCTCCATGGTGTACGCGGGATATCCGGACGAGCGGTTCGTCTCGGGCAGCAACTGGACCCCGCCGCCGGGTTTTCAGCCCACGCAGCGGATCTGGTACGAACAGGCGGCCAAGGCCGGGCATACCGTGGCGACCAAGCCGTACATGGATGCGGCCACCCATAAACTGGCCGTGCCATTCGCCACGCCGGTAATGAAAGATGGGCAGCTGGCGGCGGTGGTGGCGGGTGATATGCCGCTCGATCGGGTGGTCGCCAACGTCAAGGCGATCAAGCCGACGCAGCATAGCTATGCCTTCCTGGTCGATGGCCACGGCACCGTGATCGCTCACCCCGATACTGCGCTCGCGTTGAAGCCCGCGACCAAGATCGATCCCAGACTGACCCCGCAGTGGCTCCATCAGGCGGCGTCCAGCGGGCAAGTGCGCCGGGTCAGTCTCGACGGTGTGAAGGAGCGGGTGCTCGCAGAGGCCATCCCGAATACGGACTGGACGCTGGTGATCGCGATGAATCAGCGCGAGGCGCTGGCTGGCTTGCACAGCGCGGGCCAGACGATGCTGATCGCGCTGCTGATCACGGCCGTGCTGGCCGCCGCCATTCTCTGGCTGGCTCTAAAGCCGAGCTTCCGGCGGCTGGCGGGTGTCCGCGACGCGCTCGACGACATCGCCTCCGGAGAGGGCGATCTGTCGCGCCGCCTGCCGGTGCGGGGCCGCGATGAGATCGCCGGTATTGCCGGCGCATTCAACGCCTTCGTCGAACGCATCAACGATGTCCTGCTGCATGTCCGCGGCACCAGCGAATCGGTGCGTACGGCCTCGGATGAAATAAGCCAGGGCAGCCAGGATCTGTCGCAGCGAACCGAAGAAACCGCCGCCCAGCTGGAACAGTCGGCCGCGGCGGTCGAGCAGCTCACGGGGACGGTGGAACATTCCGCCGCCTCGTCGCGCCAGGCCAGCGAGGTCGCCAGCGAAGCCGCCGAAACGGCACGCCAGGGCGGGCAGCGCATGCAGGCGGTCAACGGCGCGATGCAGCGCATGCAGGATTCGAGCAAGAAGATCGAGGGCATTCTGGAGATGATCGACACGATCGCCTTCCAGACCAACCTGCTTGCCCTGAATGCCTCGGTCGAGGCCGCCCGCGCCGGCGAACATGGCCGTGGATTCGCCGTGGTCGCCGAAGAAGTGCGTGGTCTGGCGAACCGCAGCACGGAAGCCGCCAGCGAGATCAAGACGCTGATCGCCGACGCCAGCCAGCAGACCGACATCGGGGTGGTCGAGGTGGAGGCCGCCGATAGCGCCATGCAGGGCATCGTGCAACGAATCGAGCAGGTCAGCACCATGCTCGTCGAGCTCACGAGCGCTGCCGCCGAGCAGGCAACCGGCATCGGGCAGGTGAGCCAGTCGGTTTCGCAGCTCGAGGGCATGACGCAGCAGAACGCCGCCCTGGTGGAACAGTCGGCGGCCGCGAGTGAGGCGCTGCACCAGCAGGCCAGGGAGCTGGCGGATACGGTCGCAGCCTTCCGCCTGCGCGAAGCCGACGCCGGGCACGCGAGGTTGGACGCCGGTGCCCTGCCGGCGCGCGGCGAGGTCTCGGGGTGGGGTGAATCCGAGGCCGCGGTGTCGTCATAGCCGGGCGGCCCTCCGGGGCCGTGACGATGCGATCGAAGTGGCCGCCAGGCGCTGCAGGCATGCGTTGCGGGCGCATCCGGCGCGGCCTGGCCGGTTGCGCGTCGGCCGGGCGCCGTCTGCCGCCATTGCGCAACCGCTCGCCTTGGCGGCGCGCGTGCTGCAGGCTGGGGGCCCAGTTCCCCGGAGAAGACCGATCATGGATATTCAGCGCAATGGTTCAAAGCCGTCGGCGGCCGGCCCTGCCGATTATTTCACCGGCCGCGTGCGTATCGACGCGCCGTTTTCCGGCCGCGAGCCGGCTCGCGTGAGCGGGGCGATCGTGACCTTCGAGCCCGGGGCGCGAACCGCCTGGCATACCCATCCGCTGGGCCAGACGCTGCTGGTCACCGGGGGCCAGGGCCGGGTCCAGCGCGACGGCGGCCGGATCGAGAAGATCCATCCGGGGGACGTGATCTGGTTCGAGCCGGACGAAAAACACTGGCATGGCGCGGCGCCGGATGTCGCCATGACCCATGTGGCGATCGCCGAGGCCGAGGACGGTCGGGTGGTTGACTGGATGGAAAAGGTCACGGACGCCCAGTACCGCGGCGAGGTGTGATCTTTTCAGTTCGCGTCCTGCGCGCCGTGGCTTGGCGGTGCCGGCTGGCTGATCATGGGCCGCCGGGCGAGACCGCGCGGCGGGCGAGCGGTCGCTGGGGCGTTATGGCGTCATCCGCCATGCGCCGGTCAGTAACGCGATCCAGCCGACGATGAGCAGTACGCCGCCGATCGGCGTGATCGCGCCCAGAATCTTCACGCCGGAGCCGGCCAGTAGATAGAGGCTGCCGGAGAAGATCAGCGTGCCCGCGATGAAGCACCAGGCCGCGATGGTGATCGCGGCGCCCGTCAGCCCGGTGCGCATCAGCAGGGCGAGCGCCAGCAGGGCGAGGGCGTGATAGAACTGGTATTGCTCGGCGGTATGCCAGACGGCCTGCATGCGCTCGGACAGATGCGAAGACAGGGCGTGCGCGCCGAACGCGCCGAGGCAGACGGCGAGCCCGCCGTAAAGCGCGGCGAAAACAAGCGTGAGCCGAATCATGAGTGGCCGTCCTCGGGCAGGTATGTGGTGCCGGAACAGAATGTCACCGCCTGGCCGCCGACATGCACGCGATCGCCGTCGACGCGACACAGCAATTCGCCGCCGCGAGCCGAGATCTGGCGTGCCGCCAGTTCCGTCCGGCCCAGGCGTTGGGCCCAGTAAGGCGCCAGCGTGCAGTGGGCCGAGCCGGTGACGGGATCTTCGTCGACGCCGTGGCCCGGCGCGAAAAAGCGCGAAACGAAATCGTGCACGCCATCGTCGGCCGCGGCGGTGGCGATGAAGCCGAGATGGGTCCGGGCCGAATGCCGGGCCAGGGCGCGCATGTCCGGGGCCAGTGCCGCGACTTCGGCGGCGGTTTCGAACACCGCCAGGTAGTTGGTGGCCGCCTGCCATTCGATCGGCCGGCCGCCGAGCGCGGTCGCGACGTCGGCGATGTCGCGCTCGACCGGGGTTGCGATGCGGGCCGGCAGATCCAGCCACAGCCGGCCGTCGCGGGCGTCGACGCCGAGTTCGCCCGCGAAGCGGGTGACGAACGTCAGCGGCGCGTCGTGGCCGGTCCGTTCGTTGAGCAGCACGTGGGCGCTGGCGAGCGTGGCATGGCCGCAGAGCTCGACTTCCACCGTGGGCGTGAACCAGCGCAGCTCGTGGCGCGCGTGCGCCCCGGGAACCACGAAAGCCGTCTCCGATAGATTGTGCTCGGCGGCCAGTGCGGCGAGTGTTGCGTCGTCCGGCCAGGCATCGAGCACGTAGACCGCCGCCGGGTTGCCGGCGAATACGCGATCAGTGAAGGCATCCACCTGATGAAAAGCCAGGGGTTGTCGTCCGATTGTCATAGAGGTGTCATGTAATGTGGCGTGTGTGGTGGCTCGGGCCACTGTATCGATTCCAGCTGCCGTGTCCGTTCCAGGAGAGTTTCGCATGACCCAACCCGCCGATGCTTCCACCGTACCCACGCCGGACGCGTTCGCCGCCCCCGAGTTGTTCATCAACCGGGAGCTGTCGTTGCTCGAATTCAACGACCGCGTGCTGGCGCAGGCGCAGGATGAGTCGGTGCCGCTGCTGGAGCGGCTGAAGTTTCTGTGTATCTCGTCCACCAATCTGGACGAGTTCTTCGAAGTCCGGGTGGCGGGTCTCAAGCAGAAGGCGGAACTGCTGGATACGCCCAGCGAGGCCGACAACCGCACGCCCAGCGAGGTGTTACGCGCGATCAGTGAACGGGCCCATACGCTGGTGGACAAGCAGTACGCCACGCTCAACGACGAGATCATTCCGGCGCTGGAAGCCGAGGGTATTCGATTCCTGCGACGGTCGGAGTGGAATGCCGACCAACGCGCCTGGCTGGCGGAATATTTCGAGGAGGAGCTGTTGCCCGTGATCAGTCCGATCGGGCTCGATCCGGCGCATCCGTTTCCGCGGATTCTCAACAAATCCCTGAATTTCATCGTGGCGCTCGACGGCACCGATGCGTTCGGCCGCAAGATCCGCCATGCCGTGGTCCAGGCGCCGCGCGCGCTGCCGCGCATCATCGCGCTGCCGCCGGAGGCTACCGGCAGCGGGACCCACGATTTCGTATTCCTGTCGTCGATCATCCACGAGCACGTCGGCGATCTGTTCCCCAGCATGCGCGCCGATGGCTGCTACCAGTTCCGCGTGACCCGTAACTCCGATCTGTATGTGGATGAGGAAGAGGTCGACGATCTGCTGCGCGCGGTGGAGGGCGAGTTGCCGGGGCGGCGCTACGGCGACTGCGTGCGCCTGGAAGTGGCGCACAACTGCCCGCAGGAACTGTCGGATTATCTGCTCGCACGGTTCCTGCTCACGCGCGAGGATTTGTATCAGGTCAATGGCCCGGTCAACGTCAATCGCCTGCTGTCGTTGCAGGGCACGGTCGACCGGCCCGACCTGAAGTATCCCGCCTTCACGCCGCGGCTGCCCAACGCGCTCGCGCCGTCGGGCGATCTGTTCGCCGAGATCCGGGCGGGCGATGTGCTGCTGCACCACCCGTTCGACTCCTTCCTGCCGGTGATCGATTTCGTGCGCCGGGCCGGCTCCGACCCCAAGGTGCTGGCGATCAAGCAGACGCTGTATCGCACCGGGCCGGACTCGGCGGTGGTGGATGCGCTGGTCGAGGCCGCGCGGGCGGGCAAGGAAGTCACCGTCGTGGTTGAGCTCAGGGCCCGCTTCGACGAGGCCGACAATATCGAGCTCGCCAACCGGCTGCAGGCGGCCGGCGCGCATGTCGTGTATGGCGTGGTCGGTTACAAGACCCACGCCAAGATGACGCTGATCGTGCGCCGGGAGCCCGATGGCCTGCACAACTACGTGCACGTGGGCACCGGCAACTACCATCCCAAGACCGCGCGGTTGTACACCGACTACGGTCTGATGTCCTGCGATCATGCGCTCGGTAACGACGTACACGAGATCTTTCTGCAGCTCACCAGCCTGGGCAAGGTCAGCGGGCTGGAGCGGCTCGTCGACGCGCCCTTCCGCATGCACGATGCCATCGTCGCCAAGATCGGTCGCGAAGCCGAGGCCGCGGCGGCCGGCCGGCCCGCCTGGATCGTGGCCAAGATGAATTCGCTGGTCGAGCCGGCGGTGATCCGGGCGCTGTATGCGGCATCGGTGGCCGGCGTGCAGATCGATCTGATCGTGCGCGGCATCTGCTGCCTGCGTCCGGGCGTCGAGGGGGTGTCGGACAACATCCGCGTGCGCTCGATCGTGGGGCGGTTCCTGGAGCACACGCGTGTGTTCCATTTCGCCGGCGACGGCGATCCCGAGTTGTACATGTCCAGCGCCGACTGGATGGATCGCAATTTCTTTCGTCGGGTCGAGATCTGCTTTCCCGTGACCTCGCGCCCGTTATATGATCGTGTCGTGCGCGAGTTGGGGCTTTACCTCGCCGATAACAGCGGTGCTTGGCAGCTGGGCGAGAACGGACGCTATACACCGGTGCGGCCAGCGGCCGACGAGCCCGTGGTGTCCGTGCAGAAGCGTCTCATGGAGGGACCGGGGTAGCGGACCATCGCCCGGCAGGTCATGAACCCTTGTCGTCGGCCGTGGTCCCAGGCAATAGACTGTGGTACGGCGCAACCGGCCACCCGATCCAGCGAACCGCACGGCGGTTCGCGCCTTACAAGGGAATGACCCACATGAAACGATGGATGACCGTACTGGCCAGCCTGATGCTCATTATCGTCGGTGGTCTGACGACCAGCAGCGCGGCGATCGCCAGCAGCAAGCAGGCCCAGAAGATGGACGACGCGACCAGCGTGCTCCAGCAGTTCGTCAACATCCCGGAGAACAAGATCCCGTCGGCGCTGCTGCGTCAGGCCTACGGCATCGCCGTGATCCCGAGTGTGCTCAAGATCGGCTTCATCGGCGCCGGTGAACACGGCGATGGCGTGCTTTCGGTGCGCACCGCGGACGGCAAGTGGTCCGATCCGACCTTCATCAGCCTGTCCGGCGGCTCGGTCGGTTTTCAGGCCGGCGTGTCCTCGACCGACATCATCCTGGTGTTCAAGACGCAGCGCAGCATCAGCCGGCTCGCCGATGGCCAGTTCAGCCTCGGCGCGGATGCCTCGGTGGCCGCCGGCCCGGTCGGTCGCAAGGTAGGCGCAGCCACCAACGGCGATTTCAACGCCGAAGTGTATTCCTACTCGCGTTCGCGCGGCCTGTTCGGCGGCGTATCGCTCAGCGGCGCACACATCGGCATCAAGAAGGACTGGAACTGGTTGTACTACAACCAGAGCGGCATCTCCGCCCGCACGCTGCTCACGCGCGATAGCGGCAATCTTCCGAAGTCCGGTCGGCGCTTCGTTTATACGCTCAACCAGTACATGCCGCCGTCGAACGACCACTTTCACTACGACGCCCATGTCGGCGGCGCCAACAACAGCAACAACCAGGGCGGCGGCGATACCGGCGATAATGGCGCGGCAAGCAACCATGCGGCCGGCGCCCAGTCGAATCAGGGCACGCAGGGCTACGGCCAGACCCAACCGTACAATGGCGGCTCGAACAGCGGCGTCACCGTGCAGCAGAATGGCAGCGGCGGTAACAATGCCGACGGCACATCGGATTACAGCAGCGGCACCTACGGTGGCTCCGGCAATAACGGTAGTGCGGCCAACAACAACGGCCAGCAGACTGGCGGTGCGGGCAGCCAGGGCTATTGAGGTTTCTGCTTAAACGCCCGTTTCGCGATATCGCGATCATCGTCGTCGTCGTCGCGCTGGCGCCGGCGGCGGTGCTGCTGGTGTTCCGGGTGATCCATCCGCCTGCGAGTGCCTTCATGACGCGCAAGGCGGCCGGGCTTCACGACCGCCACCCCGGCCGGACGATCAGGCACCAGTGGGTCGGTCTCGATCGGATCGCGGCCTGCATGCCGCTGGCCGCGGTGGCCGGCGAGGACCAGACCTTTCCCACGAATCACGGGTTCGTCTGGTCGTCGATTGCGCGTGCCCTCAAGCACAACGCCAACGGCGGTGTGGTGCGCGGCGCCAGCACGATCACCCAGCAGACGGCCAAGAATCTGTTCCTGTGGCCGGCCAAGAGCTATATCCGCAAGGCCATCGAAGCCTATATCACCGTCTGGATGGATCTGCTCTGGTCCAAGCGTCGCGTGCTGGCCGTCTATCTGAACATCGCCCAGTTCAGCGATACGGCCTTCGGCGTGCAGGCGGCCGCCCAACAACTGTTTCACATCCCGGCAGCAAAGCTGTCGCATGGTGAATGCGCGGCGTTGGCGGCCGTGCTCCCGGCGCCGGACAAGTACGATGCGGCCCACCCCGGGCGCTACCTGACCCGGCGAAAGGCATGGATTCTGCGTCAGATGCGGCATTTGGGGCCGCATTATCTGGACTCGGCCCTGCAGCGCAATTAAGTGTAAAATGCACCATATTGTCGGGTCGCACTGCGCGATGACACCGTGGTGCGGGCCGCCGTAACCGGCGGGCCCCGTTTTCGTTTCAATACCGGCCGGCACCGACCGGCCCAGTGCTCATGCTGACAACGAGTGAGTTCAAACCGGCGTTCTGGCTGCGCAATCCCCACGCGCAGACGCTGTTCGCCTCGCAGATTCGGGCCCGGCCGCCGGTGACGGTGGTGCCCGAACGACTCGAGCTGGAGGACGGCGACTTCATCGATCTGTCCTGGCTGCCCGAGACCGATCTGGCCGCGGATGCGCCGCTGGTCGTGGTGTTGCACGGGCTGAATGGGTCGATCGAATCCAAATATGCCCGTGGCCTGCTGCGCCAGGTAGCGGCGCACGGCGCGCGGGGTGTGCTCATGCATTTTCGCGGCGCGGCGCAGCCCAACCGGTTGTCGCGTTCCTATCATTCGGGCGAAACCGGGGATCTGACCACCGTACTGGCGCGGCTGCGCGAACGCTACCCGCGTGCCCCGTTGGGCGCGGCGGGGTATTCCCTCGGTGGCAACGTATTACTGAAGTATCTGGGCGAGCAGGGAGGCGATGCGCCGTTGTCGTGCGCGGTCGCGGTATCGGTGCCCTACGATCTCGAAATCTGTGCCCACGCGGTACAGCACGGGTTCTCCCGACTGTATCAGGCGCATCTGATCAACGGCATGCGCGAAATCGTGGAAGCCAAGGTACGGGCCGGCATCATCGATCGGCCGTTGCCGCATCTGCGCGAGCTGCGCGATTTTCCGAGTTTCGATAACGCCATCACCGCGCCGTTGAACGGCTTCGCCGACGCGCAGGATTACTATGCGCGTGCCAGTAGCCGGGGGTTTCTCAAACGCATTCGCACGCCGACCCTGGTGCTGCATGCGCGCGACGACCCTTTCATGACGCCCGACGTCGTACCGCGGGCCGACGAGCTGTCCGACGCGATCCGGCTCGAACTCTCGGCACACGGCGGGCATGTCGGCTTTGTCTCGGGTGGCCGTCTCGGCGCGCCGGTCTACTGGCTCGAGGAACGGATTCCGAGCTATTTTCGCGGCCGCTTGCCCGGCTTCGAGCCGGTCGCCGAGGATAGCCCGGTCGGCGAAACCGGGTGACAGGGGCGGCGCGGGGCGAGCCTGTCTTCATCCGGCTCGAGACCACGCCCGTCGCCGGTTATGCGCCGGGGCGCGCCATGCCGGCCGCGCGCCCGGCACAGCAGTCCGTCAACTCACCGCGCCGCAAGGCGACCGCGTGAAGCGGCGGCACCGGGCCTAAATCGCGTCGCTGTCGGTTTCGCCGGTACGGATGCGCACGACCTGATCGAGATCGTGCACGAAGATCTTGCCGTCGCCGATCTGGCCGGTCTTGGCCGCACCGATGATGGCATCGACCACCGCGTCGAGCCGGTCTTCGTCGACTGCGACCTCGAGCTTGACCTTGGGCAGGAAGTCGACCGCATATTCCGCGCCGCGATACAACTCGGTATGGCCTTTCTGCCGGCCGAAGCCGCGCACTTCGCTCATCGTCGTACCGTGAACGCCGACTTCGGCGAGCGCCTCACGGACGTCGTCCATGCGAAACGGCTTGATGACCGCGGTGACCATTTTCATCTCGTGTTCTCCTCAATGTCTTGTGAGCGAGTCTACATGCCGCTGCTCTGCAGATCATAGCCGCGTTCTTCATGTTCGATGATATCCAGGCCGATATCCTCCTCGTCGTGCCCGATACGCAGGCCAACCATTCTGTCGACCAGCTTGAGCAGCCCCCAGGTCAGTGCGGCGGTGTAAATCAATACCGTCACCACGCCGAGCAACTGCACGCCGAACTGGGCGGCGATGCCCGGCATGCCGTCGGCCAGCCCGTAGCCGGACAACGGCCCGAGGCCGGTCGCGGCGAACACGCCGGCCGCGAGTGTGCCGAGCATGCCGCCAACGCCGTGGACCGGAAACACGTCCAGCGAATCATCGATATGCAGCACGCGTTCGACGAACATCGTGGCGGCGAAGCAGACGATGCCGCCGGCCAGGCCGATCAGGATCGCCGCGGCCGGGCCGACGTAACCGGCGGCCGGGGTGATCGTGCCGAGCCCGGCCACCATGCCGGTGACGATGCCGAGTACGCTCGGCTTGCCGAAACGAATCCATTCCGCGGAAATCCACGCGATGCAGCCGGCGGCGGCCGCCAGGTGAGTGGCCAGCATGGCGCTGACCGCCTGGCCATCCACTGCAAGCGCGCTGCCGCCGTTGAAGCCGAACCAGCCGACCCACAGCATGCCGGCGCCGGAGACGGTCATGGTGAGGTTGTGCGGCGCCATGGGGCGCTTCTGGAAACCATTGCGCGGGCCGAGTACGAGCGCGGCCATGAGCGCGGCCACGCCGGCCGTGATATGCACCACGGTACCGCCGGCGAAATCGAGCATGCCGAGCCGGCCGAGCCAGCCCCCGCCCCAGATCCAGTGCACCACCGGGACATAGACCAGCAGCAACCACAGACCCGAAAACCAGAGCAGCGCCGAAAACCGCAGCCGTTCCGCGAAACCGCCGATGATGAGCGCCGGGGTGATCACCGCGAACGTCATCTGATAGAGCACGAACAGCAGGCTCGGAATCGTGCCGGTCACGTCGTTCGGTGTGATGCCGGCCAGGCCGATCCGGTCCAGGTTGCCGATGAACAGGCCATGGCCCGAAAACGCCAGGCTATAGCCGACAAAGAACCAGAGCAGGGACGCCAGGGCACAGATCGCGAAGCACTGCATGAGCACGGACAGCACGTTGCGCACCCGCACCAGCCCACCATAGAACAGCGCCAGCCCGGGCAGCGTCATGAACAGCACCAGCGCCGTGGCCATCATCATCCAGGCGGTGTCGGCCTTGTCGAACGTGGCGGACGCAGGCGCCGCCCAGACGGCAGGGCTGGCGATCAGCCCGGCGCACAATAAAAGGGCCGAGGCACGGCGACGTATCGAAATGGCGCTCATCTTCGGTGCGATTGCAGGCGGTGCACCGGAGTATAGCCGTGCCCGGCCGCCGTCCTCCAATCGTCGGCACGAAAAAAGGGCGCCCGAAGGCGCCCCGGATCGACGGCGGCGGTGCACGCTACAGGTCGTAGGCCCGTTCGTCGTGCAGCGACAGATCCAGACCCGCTTCTTCGGACTCGGCGTCCACCCGCAGGCCGATGACCGCCTTGATCACCGTCAGGATGATCGCGGTCATGATGGCGCAGTAGATGATGGTCACCGACACGCCGGCCGCCTGGATGCCGAACTGGGTTAGGATGCTGCCGCCGGCGTTGGCCGACAGGCCGGCGCCGCCCAGGCTCTTGGCCGAGAAGATACCGGTGAGCAGGGCGCCGACCATGCCGGCCACGCCGTGTACGCCGAAGGCGTCGAGCGAATCGTCGTAGCCGAGCTTGCCCTTGAGCAGGGTCACGGCGTAGAAGGCGAAGAAGCCGCCACCCACACCGACCGCGATCGAGCCCATCGGGCCGACGAAGCCCGAGGCCGGGGTGATCGCCACCAGGCCGGCGACCGCGCCCGAGCAAATGCCCAGAACGCTCGGCTTGCCGTGGCTGCCCCACTCCAGGAACATCCAGGTGAGCGCCGCGACCGCGGTCGCCAGTTGGGTCACGAACATCGCCATGCCGGCGGTGCCGTCAGCGGCCAGCTCACTGCCGGCGTTGAAGCCGAACCAGCCGACCCACAGCATGGAGGCGCCCATCAGCGTGTAACCCAGGTTATGCGGGCGCATCATGGTCTTGGGGTAGCCGCTGCGCTTGCCCAGCATCAGGGCCGCGACCAGGCCGGCTACGCCGGCGTTGATGTGCACCACGGTGCCGCCGGCGAAGTCCTGCACGCCGAGACCGCCCAGAAAGCCGCCGCCCCAGACCCAGTGGGCGATCGGGGTATAGACCAGGGTCACCCACAGGCCGATGAACCACAGCATCGCCGAGAATTTCATGCGCTCGACGAAGGCGCCGACGATCAGGGCCGGCGTGATGATGGCGAAGGTCAACTGAAAGGTGGAGAACACCGTCTCGGGAATCGTGCCGGAGAGACTGCTCACGCCGACGCCCGACATGAAGGCCTTGGACAGACCGCCCCAGATCGTGCCGCTGCCGCCGAAGGCGATGCTGTAGCCCCACAATGCCCAGATCAGGGTGACCAGGCAGCAGATGGCGAAGCACTGCATGAGCACGGACAGCGAATTCTTGGCGCGCACCATGCCGCCATAGAACAGCGCCAGCCCCGGAATGGTCATGAACAGCACCAGCGCCGTGGCCGTGAGCATCCAGGCGGTGTCGCCCGCGTTGAGGGTGGGCGTGCTCGCCTGAGCCATGGCCGCGCCCGGCAGCGCGAGCGCGGCGAGACCGAAACCGGTGGATTTCAATAAGAGACGTGTTGACATGAGGCTACCTTTTTGACGTCTGCGCATGGGCGGTGAACGACGAGGCAAAACGGTTGGTCGTCCGATCGTGCCCCCTGTGGCCATCGGCCTGGCGATGGCCGTTGCACGGTTTGGGTTCAAGCACGGTTTGTGCCAGATGCCGTGACGGGCCGTGCCCGTTCGCGCGGTGTGATGTATGAAAAGCCCCCGTAAACGGAAGCCCTCCCCGGATGAGTCGAATAATCCCGAATGCACGGTGACCCCGGTGGCCCGCCCATGACGCCCGGTCTCGGCCGGTCGCATTGCCGGTTCGCGATCGGTGTCGTGCAGGCGGCGCATGCCCCGACCCGCGTCGGTGGGAGCGCTTCGAAGGCACGCGGGCTTGAAGATCGCCGCCTGCCCCAGGCATTCCCCGGCCGGTGTCAGCCGCTGCGTTCGCTTGTCTAGAGCGCATCCTGGCCGGTTTCGCCGGTACGGATACGGATCGCCTGTTCCAGTGCGGAGACGAAGATCTTGCCGTCGCCGATCTTGCCGGTGTGGGCCGCCCTGGAGATCGCCTCGACGGCGGCATCCAGATTCGGCTCCTCGATTGCCACCTCGATCTTTACCTTGGGCAGGAAATCGACGACGTACTCGGCGCCGCGGTACAGCTCCGTATGCCCCTTCTGACGGCCGAAGCCCTTGACCTCGGTGACCGTGATGCCCTGTACGCCCACTTCGGACAGCGCTTCACGGACCTCGTCGAGCTTGAATGGTTTGATGATGGCGGTGATCAATTTCATAACTGGCTCCTGTCGCGCATGAACACACAATCCGGCAGGCTTTTATCGACGTATGACCCGGGCCCCGGACGATTGCCGGATATGTCTAGCACTCACCGTGCCAAGCTTCACCGCGCAGGCGCGCCGGAGCGTCATCGCGCCCGAATCCCGGCCTGAAATCCGGCGAGTGCTTTGCGCCCGTGCGCGCACCGATGCATCCTTGCGCGTATTCATCTCCACGGAATCGGATATGCGTTCGATCGAAGATATGGCCGCCCGTCTGGCCAATGCGTTACCGCCCCAGGTCGCACCGCTGCGCGAGGAATTGAAGGCCAATTTCCGGGCCGTGCTGCAGAGCCAGCTCGCCGAGCTGGATCTGGTTGCGCGCGAGGAGTTCGAGGCCACGCGCGAAATGCTCGTGCAGGCCCGCAAGCGTCTGGGGGAGCTGGAACAACGCGTGGCGCAACTGGAATCGCATGACGGCGACAGTTAGGGCGCGCCGCGCGCGCTGGAATCACGGGCGGCGCCGGGCGATCTGACCCATGGCGCTGGCGACTGTCCACAGCCGGGCCCAGACCGGCCTGCACGCGCCGCCGGTGGCGGTCGAGGTGGATCTGGCCGGGGGCCTGCCGGCGCTGGCCATCGTCGGTCTGCCGGAAACCGAGGTAAAGGAGAGCAAGGATCGCGTGCGTGCCGCGATCAGCAACAGTGGCTACCAGTTTCCCACGCGGCGAATCACGGTCAATCTGGCGCCGGCCGATCTACCCAAAGAGGGCGGGCGTTTCGATCTGGCGATCGCGCTGGGCATTCTCGCGGCGTCCGGCCAGATTCCGTCCGACGCGTTGAACGGGCACGAGTTTCTGGGTGAACTGTCGCTCTCGGGGGCCTTGCGCGGCGTACGTGGTGCTCTGCCGGCCACGCTGGCGGCCGCCGGGGTGCAGCGCCGGCTGGTCCTGCCGGCGGACAATGGCGGCGAGGCGGCACTGGCCGGCGATGACGCCGCCCGTACCGCCACGCATCTGGCCGATGTCGCCACCACCCTGGCTGGCGGCGAGACGCTTTGGGCGAGGCCGGTGGCCGAGCCGGGGGATGGCGAACAGCAGGCTGTGCCCGACCTGGCCGACGTGCGTGGCCAGGCCCAGGCCAAGCGCGCGCTGGAAATCGCCGCGGCCGGCGGCCATTCCCTGTTGATGATCGGCCCGCCGGGCGCGGGCAAGACCATGCTGGCCTCGCGCCTGGTGGGGTTGCTGCCGCCGCTGGAGCGCGAGCAGGCGCTGGAAGTGGCTGCGATCGCCTCGATATCGGGCGGGGGGTTCGACCCCGCGCTATGGGGGCGGCGCCCGTTCCGCGCGCCGCATCACACCGCTTCGGGCGTGGCCCTGGTCGGCGGCGGTTCCACGCCGCGCCCGGGCGAGATCACGCTCGCCCACCGCGGCGTGTTGTTTCTCGACGAGTTGCCCGAGTTCGATCGGCGGGTGCTGGAAGTCCTGCGCGAGCCGCTGGAATCCGGCCATATCGTGATCTCCCGCGCGGCGCGGCAATCGGAGTTTCCCGCCGCGTTCCAGCTGGTCGCCGCGATGAATCCCTGCCCCTGCGGCTATCAGGGCGACGCATCGGGCCGTTGTCACTGCACGCCCGAGCGGATCGAGCGCTATCGCGCCCGAATTTCCGGCCCGCTGCTCGATCGCATCGACATGCATCTTAATGTGGCGCCGATCACCAAAAAAGTGCTGACGGCCGAAGCGCCGGAGGTCGAGTGCTCCGCGATGGTGCAGGCGCGCGTTCATGGTGCAAGACAGCGCGCGCAGGCACGCAGTGGTGCACCCAACGCCGCCCTGACCCCGCGCCAGGTCGATGCGCACTGCGCGCCAAGCGCCGAGGCCGCCCGCTTGATCGACCAGGCCATCGACCGGCTGGGCTTGTCGGCCCGGGGCTATCATCGGATTCTGCGCGTGGCGCGCACGATCGCCGATCTGGCGGGTCATGAGCAGATACAGGCCCCCGATATCGCCGAAGCGATCGGCTATCGCCAGCTGGATCGGGATTGACGCCGGCCGGCCCATCCGGGCCGGACCGGCGCCGGATGAATGCCACATGGCACACGCCGGCGCGGTATCGACTGGTAGAATCGCGCGATCATGGCGCTACCCAAGCTCAACCCCCAACAGGATGCCGCGATGCGGTATCTCGACGGTCCGCTGCTCGTTCTGGCCGGTGCCGGCTCGGGCAAGACGGGTGTCATCACGCGCAAGATCGCGCATCTGATCGCGCGCGGCTACGACGCCCGTCGCGTGGTCGCGCTGACCTTCACCAACAAGGCCGCGCGCGAGATGAAACAGCGCGCCGCCAAGCTCATCTCGGCCGACGATGCGCGCGGTCTGACGGTCAGCACGTTCCATAGCCTCGGCCTGCAGATGATCCGCGAAGAGCATGCCGCGCTGGGCTACAAGCCGCGCTTTTCCATCTTCGATTCCGAGGATGCCGACAAGGTGCTGGCCGATCTGGTCGGCCGCGACGGCGACCAGCGCAAGGCGACCAAGGCGGCCATCAGCAATTGGAAATCCGCGCTGGTCGACCCCGAAACCGCCCAGGCCCAGGCCTCGGGCAGCGACGTGCCGCTGGCTCGCGCCTACAGCGAATACCAGCGTCGGCTGAAAGCTTATAACGCGGTCGATTTCGATGACCTGCTGGCGTTGCCCGTGCATCTGCTCGCGACCGATCACGAAGCGCGCGAGCGCTGGCAGAACCGGTTCCGCTATCTGCTGGTGGACGAATATCAGGACACCAACGCCGCCCAGTACGAAATGATGCGGCTGCTGGCCGGGGCGCGCGCGGCCTTCACCGTGGTCGGCGACGACGACCAGTCGATCTATGCCTGGCGCGGTGCGCGCCCCGGCAATATCGCCGATCTGTCGCGCGATTTCCCGCATCTGAAGGTGATCAAGCTCGAACAGAATTACCGTTCGGTGGGCAACGTGCTGTCGGCGGCCAACCGCCTGATCGGCGCCTCGAACCAGCGCGCCTATGAAAAGACGTTATGGAGCGCGATGGGGCCGGGCGATCGCGTGCGCGTGCTGGCCGCCGCCGACGAAGCCGGCGAGGCCGAGCGCGTGGCCAGCGAGATTTCCTCGCACAAGCTGCGTCTCGGCACGGCCTACGGCGACTACGCCGTGCTGTATCGCGGCAATTTCCAGTCGCGCGCCTTCGAAAAAGCCCTGCGTGAGCGCGATATCCCGTATCGCGTCTCCGGTGGGCGCTCGTTCTTCGAGCGCAGCGAGATCCGTGACCTGGTCACCTATCTCAAACTGATGGTCAATCCGGACGACGACGCCGCCTTCCTGCGCATCGTCAACCTCCCGCGCCGCGAGATCGGCCCGGCCACGCTGGAAGCGCTGGGCCGCTATGCCGGCTCGCGCCATATCAGCCTGTTCGATGCCGCCCGGGGTATCGGCCTGGCCGGCGGCGTGGGCGAGCGCTCCGGCCGACGGCTGGCCGATTTCGTCGACTGGCTGCGCAACCTGACCCAGGACAGCGAAGGCATGACGCCGAAAGAGCTGGTGAGCCAGCTCATCGTCGACATCGATTATCGCAACTGGCTGCGCGACACCTCCGCCAATACCAAGGCGGCGCGCAAGCGCATCGAGAATCTGGATGAATTCATCGCCTGGCTCGGCCGCATGAGCGATCCCGAGGACGGCAAGCCGGCGACGCTCGAGGACGTGGTCCGGCGCCTGTCGCTGATGGATTTCGCCAACCAGTCGGAAAAGGACGTCGAAAACCAGGTGCATCTGCTCACGTTGCACGCCGCCAAGGGCCTGGAATTCGATCATGTGTTCCTCGCGGGCCTGGAAGAAGGCATGCTGCCGCACCACGCCTGCCTCGAGGACGACAAGATCGAGGAAGAACGCCGCCTGCTCTATGTCGGCATCACCCGGGCGCGCAAGACCCTGGCGCTGACCTACGCCCGCAAGCGCCGGCGCGGCGGCGAGGAAACCGACAGCGTGCCCAGCCGTTTCTTCGACGAACTGCCGGCCGACGAACTCGAATGGCCGAGCGCGACCGGCACACGCAGCAAGGCGACCAACGCCGAGCAGGGCCGTGACCAGGTCGCGGCCCTGCGGGCGATGCTCGGCGCGTCGGCCGACAGTTGACGCACGGGGCCCCGCTACCGCAGCCGCGACGCCCCGGAATAAACCCGCCGGCCATGAATTCGTGTCGCGCGGCGATGGACGATGCCCGGCGTACCGCGTATCCTCCCCAACTTGCAAGCGCCCGTAGCTCAGCTGGATAGAGTGTCGGCCTCCGAAGCCGAAGGTCGCAGGTTCGAATCCTGCCGGGCGCACCATTTTTCGCAGCGCTCTTGCGCTCTTAATCGTCCCAAAAAACGACCTGTAAACAAGACGTTACAGGTTGTCACGCTTGCCGTATACCCATCTTTCGTTAAGATATTGCGTCGCCTGTAGCCATCGGCCAAGTTGGTCTGTGACGTATATGTGACGTATGTGTGACGCGCTTTTCGGCGGCCCCGTCCGGTTTGACAGGCGGGCATCATATGTCACAAGCGCCTCGATGAATCGCCCTGAGTCTTCTGGAGGCTCTGGGGTTTGAGTCATGCCGGCACGGCTCACTCGTTTGTTTCATGCATATTTTCGGCGTCGGCCGCTGAAAATGGTTCTGGCCGGAGTTAATGAGAAGTGGCGCTGCGCGTTGCTTGTCAGCCGACTGCGATTTCCGGTAGCGTCACCGCTAACGGGGGTGGCGCAATGGAAGATCTCGCGCCGAGCGATCTAAAGACGATACTGCATTCGAAGCGCGCCAACCTTTATTACCTCCAGCACTGTCGGATCCTGGTGAAGGGCGGGCGTGTCGAGTACGTGACCGACGAGGGCCGCGAATCGAAGTATTGGAACATTCCGATCGCCAATACCACGTCGATCCTGCTCGGGACCGGCACCTCCATCACCCAGGCGGCGATGCGCGAATTGGCCAAAGCCGGTGTGCTGGTCGGATTCTGTGGTGGCGGCGGCACGCCACTGTTTTCGGCGACCGAAGTCGATGTCGATGTCGCCTGGCTGACACCGCAAAGCGAATACCGCCCCACCGAATATCTACAGCAGTGGGTCCGCTTCTGGTTCGACGACGATCTGCGACTGGCAGCGGCCAAGGCATTCCAGCAGTCCCGCCTGCAGACAATCGAAACCCTTTGGCAGGACGAACGCGGTCTTCGCGATGCTAGCTTTCGATGCGACGCGCGACGACTTGTCGATGCCATAAGCCGACACGCCGAAGCGATCGAAACCGCCCAGAACACCACCGAGCTCCTCACCCTCGAGGCTCGGCTGACGCGCATGCTGTTCAAGCTGGCCAGCACTGCGACTGACTACGGCGCCTTCACGCGGGCCAAGCGTGGCAGTGGCACCGACCCGGCGAATCGTTTTCTCGATCACGGCAACTATCTGGCCTACGGTCTGGCCGCCACGGCCTGCTGGGTTCTGGGCTTGCCGCACGGCTTGGCGGTGTTGCACGGCAAGACGCGCCGTGGCGGCCTGGTATTCGATGTAGCCGATCTGATCAAGGACGGCGTTATTCTTCCGCAGGCGTTTATATCGGCCACGCGCGGCGACGAGGAACAGGAGTTCCGCCAGGCTTGTATCGAGCGACTGACGCAAGTGGAAGCGCTCGACGGCATGATCGATACCGTCAAGCGCGTGGCGGACGAGCTTGCTCGAAAAGCCGCCGCATGAACATATTGCTGGTTTCCCAGTGCCGGAAGAACGCACTCAAGGAAACCCGGCGCGTTCTTGATCAATTCGCCGAGCGGCGCGGAGAGCGTACCTGGCAAACACCCATCACCAAGGCCGGCCTCGACACCTTGCGGCGCATGCTACGCAAGACGGCGCGCAAGAATACGGCCGTGGCCTGCCATTGGATACGGGGGCGCGACCACAGTGAACTGCTGTGGGTTGTCGGCGATGGCTCGCGTTTCAACTTCCGGGGTGCCGTCCCCACGAACACGACCCGACGAGATATTCTGCGTCGTGCTGACGAGAACGATTGGCACACCCTCACCGATATTCACCTGCTCGCTTCGCTGGCCGCGCTCTTTCACGACTTCGGCAAGGCCTGCCAGGCGTTTCAGGACAAGCTAGCCGGCCGGAATGCCGAACGCAATCGCTATCGCCACGAATGGATCTCGTTGCGGCTTTTGCAGGCTTTCGTCGGCGACAACGATGACGCCAGCTGGCTGGCGCGGCTTCAAGACGTCGATTCGATCGATGAAGCGGCCTGGCTGGAGGCATTGCGCCGCGACGGCCTCGACGAACGCGACCCGTTACCGCTGGCCGCGCTGCCGCCGCTGGCCCGAGCGGTCGGCTGGTTAATCATTTCGCACCATCGCCTGCCTGTGCACCCAGCGTATCGCGATGGCGGGCAGCGACCTGTCGGCGCCAAGGCCGGCGTCAATGCGGCCACTCTGCCGACGCTGCCGGATCGAATCGATGCGGCATGGAACGAGATCGTGCCAACGGCCGATGCCAAGCTCGATAAACCGTTCTGGCGCTTTCCCGAAGGCCTACCGCTGCGCAGCAAGGCGTGGCGACGACGTGCCCAGCGCACCGCTCGTCAGGCGCTCGACCGGTGGCCGGATGCGCATCAGAACTGGATGAGCGAAACCTACGTCATGCACATGGCGAGATTTTGTCTGATGCTGGCTGATCATCATTATTCCAGCCTCAGCGATCGCGCAGCGTCCATGCCTACGCTGGGTGACAAGGGGTGTGCGCTCTACGCCAACACCGACATGCACGGCAAGCTGGCGCAGGCGCTCGACGATCATCTATTGGGCGTAACGCGTGCGGCCGGCGAGATCACGCATCGACTGTCCGACATGGTCGCCGCTCTGCCACGCATCGCGCGTCACAAGGGCTTTCGCCGCCGCAGCAAGAATAGTCGTTTCCGCTGGCAAGATCGTGCCTTCGATCTCGCCGCCTCACTTCGGGAGCGCAGCGCGCCGCAGGGGTTTTTTGGCGTCAACATGGCTTCGACCGGCTGCGGCAAGACGCTGGCCAACGGCCGCATCCTTTATGCCCTGGCCGATCCGGATCGCGGTGCCCGCTTTACGGTGGCGTTAGGACTTCGCACGCTGACACTGCAGACCGGCGACGCCTACGCACAGCACATGAGCCTCGGCGCGGACGATCTGGCGGTATGCGTCGGAGGCGCGGCTAGCCGCGAGCTGCACAACGAACGACAGGCCGCACTGGACGCCGCCGGCTCGGCCTCGGTCGCCAACCTCCTCGACGACGACAGCTATGTCCGCTTCGAGGGCGCTATCGACGAGCATCCGCTGCTGTCGAAAGTCGTGGTCAATCCGCAGGCACGCAAGCTCATCGCCGCGCCGGTGGTCGTCTGCACCATCGATCACCTCATGCCCGCCACGGAAAGCCTGCGCGGTGGTAGCCAGATCGCGCCGATGCTGCGACTCATGGGTGCAGATCTGGTACTCGACGAGCCCGACGACTTTGACATGGCTGACCTGCCGGCGCTCGCGCGTCTGGTCTACTGGGCCGGAATGCTCGGCTCCCGGGTGTTGCTGTCCTCGGCCACGCTTGCCCCGGCGCTGCTGGAAGGGCTGTTCGATGCTTATCGCTCCGGACGCGCCGAATATCAGAAAAATCGCGGTACGCCAGGCCAGCCTGTCGATATCTGCTGTGCCTGGTTCGATGAGTTCGCCCATGCTCAGCACGACTGTGCAGAGCGCCGTGTATTCGCCGAGCACCATCAGCACTTCGCCCGCCGGCGTGCTGAAAAACTTGAGGACGCCGAGATTCGGCGCCGCGGCGAAATCGTGCCCGTCGATATCCGTACAACCCAGAAGATCGACGTACTGCGCGCAGACTTTGCCGCGATCATCCATCGGCACGCGCTTGCGTTGCACGCGCGCCACGGCGAAACCGATCCACATAGCGATAAACGCGTGAGTTTCGGGCTGATCCGCATGGCTAATATCGGGGCGCTGGTCGATGTGGCGCGCACGCTTTATGCGCTCGATGCGCCGGCGGACACGCGCATTCATCTGTGTGTCTATCACTCGCAGTTTCCACTGCTGGTGCGCTCGCGGCTCGAACAGGTGCTGGACACGGTGCTCGACCGCCGCGATGAAAGCGCGGTTTTCGCTCATCCGGCAGTGCGCGCCGCGCTCGACGACTACGATGAAGCCGATCAGCTATTCGTCGTGCTCGGCTCGCCGGTAACCGAAGTTGGCCGCGACCACGATTATGACTGGGCGATCGTCGAACCGTCGTCCATGCGCTCGATCATCCAGCTCGCCGGTCGCGTACGCCGTCATCGAAGCGGCACCATCGAAACGCCCAACGTCGGCCTACTCGACACCAACCTCAAGGCACTGGAAAACCCCAACCGCGCGGCCTTTTGTCGCCCAGGGTTCGAAACTGACAACAATTACCACTTGGAGGCGCACCACCTGAGCGAACTGCTCGGCGCACACGAATACGACCCCATAGACGCCCGGCCGCGCCTGCAGGCCCGCGACCCGCTCGACGGCGCCCGCCGGCTAGCCGATCTGGAGCATCGGCGCATTCGCGATGCGCTGATCCATACGCCGGTGTCCCGCCGTCGCCAGCGCGGCGGCTCCGGCGTCCCGACATTGGCTGCCTACAGCGTGTATGTCTCACCCGTGCTGCTGACAACCGGCATCCTGGCCCAGGAGCAGCGCTTTCGCGAGCAAACCCGGATCCAAATCGACCTGGTACTGCTGCCCGACGAAGACGAGACCGACTACGTGCTCACCCAGCGCGAGATCGGCCGGCGCGGCGACGTCACCGAGGCAGTGATCGAAGCCCGCAACCACCGAATGCCCGATGCTGCGCTGGCCGCCGAGCGCATTTCACCATGGGCAACGCCCGACTACATGGCACTGCTTGCCGAATATGCGGAAGAGCACGACGAACCGTTGGAACAAAGCGCGCGACGCGTTGGCACGCTGAGATTGAATGAGGCGAAACACGATTGGGCATCGCACCCCGCACTCGGATTCCGAGAAAGATGAGTGCTTGCTTTCAAACGGACTGCCTACTCGGCAGCGAAGCTCTATCGCGCTATGAACACAATATTTTTCTGAGCTGCCTTGCGGCATGCACGCATTCTAGATAGTGTTTATTATCTGATCAGGTGCTAACGCGCTTTCAACACTATATTGGATTTAAAGATAACCATAAAATGACTCAAGAAACGAAAGAAGCGTTACGCTACGTTCTGGAGACCTTCCTCGCCGAACGCCGCGACAACAAGCTCCAGGCCGCCGGGGACGACGAAGCCAAACAGACCGCGATCCGCGCACAGTTTCAGCGCGAAAGCTGGCTGGAAGACGCAGCTCGGCGCGCCGGTCAGCTTCAAGTCGTCACGCATTCACTGAAGCCAATTCACCCGGACGCGAAAGGCACAAACCTGTACGCCCCGCTGGAGGCTGAGCGAGCGGAAGCATTGCTCGGCAGCCATGTGCTGGGCAAAGACTTTGACGTCGACGTGGTCGGTAACGCCGCCGCACTTGATGTCTTCAAAATGCTGCAACTCACCTACGATGGCAGCACTTTTCTTGAACGCGTCAAGGCGGGGGATACAGCACTGCAAGGCGCGTTCAGCGACAACGCTGACGATGGTAAGCGCTGGATGGATTCGTTCACGGCCATTACCGAAGGTAGCGGCGTCTACGCCTCACATACGCGGGGCAAACAGCTCTACTGGCTCACCGGTGAGCAGCCGACCGACGACGCCGAGTTCCGCCTGCTCGCCCCACTCTACGCCACGTCACTGGCCCATCGCGTGTTCGAAACGATCAACGACGATCGTTTCTCGGACACTGCAAAGGCCGCGCGCAAGGCGCGCTATGACGACAAGCCGTTCGAGACCGGCTACTGCGACTATCCGGGGTTGGCAGTGCAGCATCTTGGCGGAAGCAATACTCAGAACGTCTCCATGCTCAACGCTGCACGGCGCGGCACCAATTATCTATTGTCTTCGCAGCCGCCTACTTGGCGCTCGCAGAACGTCCGTCCGCCGCTGCACATGCGTTCGGCGTTTCGTCTGTTCGGTTTCCGCAGCGAAGTCCGCCGCGTTGTGCGCGAGCTGCGCCGCCTGTTTGGAGCCGATCCCAGACCGCTCATGGATGTGCGCGACCGACGCGACGAACTCACCGAAGCATTGATCGACGAGCTGCTGGTTTTCTCGGTCGAGATCCAGAATCTTGCCCCCGGTTGGAGCGTTGAACCCGAATGCCGGCTCGACCCCGAGCAGCAGTACTGGCTCGACCCGGGGCGCGCGCGTACCGATACCGATTTTCGCGCTGCCCGCACGGTCAGTGACTGGCCCGCAGTCGTGCGTCACGAATTCGCCGCTTGGCTCAATCGCCGGTTGTCTCGTCCACTTATGATGAGCGATACCGAGCACCGCGCATGGGCTGAAGGTGCGCGCACGGACATGAATTTGCAGCGCTTCATCGAGATTGATCGCGCCTGGATGGACAAGCTCGCCGACGAGCTCGATCAGTTCGAGGCCGATCTGCCCGGACAGGAGACACCGGAATGAGCGATATCGATAGTCTACTCGTGCTGCCCCATCTGCGCGTACAGAACGCCAACGCCATTTCCGCACCGCTCACGTGGGGCTTTCCTGCCATGAGCGCCTTCGTTGGCCTTATGCATGCGCTGGAACGTCGCCTCCACGGCGAACTCGACCTGCTGTTTCACGGCGTCGGCGTGATTTGCCACGCTCACGACGTACAGATTTCGCGCTCGGGTTATACGCGCCGTTTTCATTTGACGCGGAATCCAGTTCAGGATCGGAAATATGTAAAAAAGGATGGTAGCACCGACGTTCCGGCTATCGCCGAAGAAGGTCGCATGCACATGGAAATCACCGTGGTCTTCGACGTTACTGGCGAAGCCTGCTCGGGCGATGATGCCGAGCGTGCCGAACGCGCCCACCGGGTAGACGAAATCGTCCACGGTATGCGTATCGCCGGAGGAAGCGTGCTGCCACGTCGACCCAATCAAGACCGCAATCACGAACCCATTCTCGCAACGCTGCCAGATGACGAAAAAGAACGCGGCCAACACTTTCGCGATCTACGACGACGCTGGCTGCCCGGCTTCGCGCTAGTGCTGCGCGAGGACCGGCTCGAACAGCGTCACGTCGACCTGCGCGCAACCAACGAGACGGCTACGCGTCTAGATGCGTGGCTGGATTTTTCGCGCCTGCACCACCAAAGCGTGCAGCCCGTTGACGACGCCGGCGAACCGGTCGGCAAGCCGGCCTGGGAAATTCGCCGCTCGCCCGGCTGGACCGTGCCGATACCCGTGGGCTATGGCGCGCTCGGTGACGAATACGAGCCCGGCCAAGTGGCCCGTGCGCGCGACGATCACACGCCTTTCCGCTTTGTCGAGAGTCTTTATTCTATTGGCGAATGGGTAGGTCCGCACCGACTACGCCGGCCCGAATCATTGCTCTGGTACATCGACAACGACCTAGACCAGGGCATCTACCGTCTGAACAACGACTACGCCCAAAGCGCCACTTCCTGAGGGGGAATCACCATGGCTAAGAAAGACGACGCTCCGAAGACCGCTTCCGTTCTCGCCTTCGAACGCAAGCTCGATCCATCAGACGCCTTGTTCTACGCCGGCGACTGGACGACTCGCGGCGACAGTGAAAACTGGCCAGCCGTTGAAGTGCGCGAGAAATCGGTTCGCGGCACGATCTCCAATCGGCTCAAGGCCAAGGACCAGGATCCCGCCAAACTCGATGCAGCGATCGAAAATCCGAATCTGCAGACGGTCGATGTGGCTGCTTTGCCGCATGAGGCCGACACACTCATGGCGCGCTTTACGCTGCGCGTACTCGGCGGCGCCGGCAAACCTTCGGCCTGTAACAGCGCGGACTACGAGGCGCGCCTGAAAAATGCCGTTTCGGCGTACGTCACCGAACATGGCTTCGAAACGCTAGCCGCTCGCTACGCACAGAACATTGCCAACGGCCGTTTCCTGTGGCGTAACCGGCTGGTAGCCGAAGAACTCGAAGTTCGCGTACGCCAGCGGGTCAAGGGTACCGTCGAAAACGAATGGACGTTCGACGGGCTGGCATTCGATCTCCGCGATTTCGAGGCCGAGCCACAAGCTAAAACAGCGTTGAACGAATTGACCGCGCAGATCGCCGCCGGCTTGGCGGGCGATCATTACGTTCTGCTGGAAATCGTTGCGTTTGCACGCGTCGGTGCCGGCCAGGAAGTGTTTCCCTCCCAGGAACTCATTCTGGACCGCGGTCGCGGCGATAAATCCAAAACGCTCTATGCCGTCGATAACGTGGCCGGCATGCACTCGCAAAAAATTGGTAATGCGCTACGCACCGTCGATACCTGGTATCCGAATGCAGAGGGCAACGACCTCGGCCCGATCGCCGTCGAACCGTACGGCTCGGTGACGACGCAAGGCACAGCCTACCGGCAGCCCAAGGAGAAAGCGGACTTCTATACCCTGCTCGACAACTGGATGCTCAAGGACCAGAAACCCGACCCCGCGCAGCAGCATTTCGTCATGGCCACGCTGATCCGCGGCGGGGTCTTCGGGGAGGCTGGTTGATGACCTCCCACTACATCGATATCCATCTTCGGCCCGACCCGGACTTTCCGGCGGGCCAATTGATGGGTGCCTTATTCTCGAAACTACATCGCCGCCTTGTCGAACTCGATATGAGTACGGTCGGTGTGAGCTTTCCGGCTCATCGCATCAAGCCGCGCGATATCGGTGATCATCTGCGTCTGCATGGATCGCCGACCGATTTGGCAACGCTCATGGCCTCATCATGGCTTGGGGGCATGCGCGAACACGCCGACATACGAGAATTGATGCCGGCGCCCGAACAAGCCTCGCACCGCACGGTTTCGCGCCGACAGTTCAAAACCAACGCGGAGCGCCTGCGTCGTCGTCGAATGCGTCGCCATGACGAATCCGCGCAAACCGCGCTGGAACGTATTCCCGATCACATCGAGCAACGAGTTTCGCTCCCCTTCGTTCAAGTTCGCAGCTCGAGTACCGGGCAACGATTCAGCCTGTTTGTCGAACACGGTACGGAACAGCCACAGCCGACATGTGGCAGCTTCAACAGCTACGGCCTGAGCCGCACGACGACTGTGCCCTGGTTCTGACCCTTTTTCTTAATCGTTTTTAGTCGCTTAGAAAATCAAAAGCTTACGTGCGACAGATTGAAAAGGGTTCCACAAGGCCGTGACGTTTATTTTCTTTAACAACCAGATAGTTACCTCGTATTTTGTCTAGTTCGCTGCCGCGTAGGCAGCTCAGAAATGTAATCGCCGTCGTATCGAAATTCGTGCCGTGTTCGCTGCCGCGTAGGCAGCTCAGAAAGCCCCGCGGGTGACAACCGACCGCCTGGAGGAGTTCGCTGCCGCGTAGGCAGCTCAGAAAATTTCAATACCCATTATTGATCGGCGCGCGAAGTTCGCTGCCGCGTAGGCAGCTCAGAAAAGGACGGCGCCTCGCGATCCGTAAACAGGAAAGTTCGCTGCCGCGTAGGCAGCTCAGAAATGTGCCATTTCCCAAGATCAGACCGTGATTGTGTTCGCTGCCGCGTAGGCAGCTCAGAAATTCACCTAGCGGCATGTCCCATACTCTCGGATGTTCGCTGCCGCGTAGGCAGCTCAGAAATACAGCTAGACCCTTCGGACCACGCTATCAGCGTTCGCTGCCGCGTAGGCAGCTCAGAAAACATTCGCGTCTGAAGGCTATCGAGCGCCGCCGTTCGCTGCCGCGTAGGCAGCTCAGAAATCGATCACCTGGAAATAGTCGCCTGAGGTCGCGTTCGCTGCCGCGTAGGCAGCTCAGAAACGGATATCGGCACGCTCGGCCTCCAGCTCGGTGTTCGCTGCCGCGTAGGCAGCTCAGAAAAGATGGGTTTAATCCAAAACCGTTACCGTTCGTGTTCGCTGCCGCGTAGGCAGCTCAGAAAAATAGCCAGTGGGCGGCCGCGTTCGCCGCGGAGTTCGCTGCCGCGTAGGCAGCTCAGAAATGTACGGTCGCATTTGCCTGGACCTACATCGGGTTCGCTGCCGCGTAGGCAGCTCAGAAAGGTGTCGCGGTAGAGCGCGGCGAGGTATTGCGGTTCGCTGCCGCGTAGGCAGCTCAGAAAAAGATTCAACCGGGCGATTACGGCTCACCTGAGTTCGCTGCCGCGTAGGCAGCTCAGAAATCGCATCCGTGCGGGGACGGCGCGCGGTGTCACGTTCGCTGCCGCGTAGGCAGCTCAGAAAAACGAGCCCGGTGCCATTAGCATCATAACCAAGTTCGCTGCCGCGTAGGCAGCTCAGAAAAGCCCGTTGCTGGGTTGTTTCGTGGTGCTCAAGTTCGCTGCCGCGTAGGCAGCTCAGAAAGTGAGCGTCACGTCACGACCCCAGTTGATGTGTGTTCGCTGCCGCGTAGGCAGCTCAGAAAGGATCAGCGGTAACGCTCACGACGACGTATCAGTTCGCTGCCGCGTAGGCAGCTCAGAAAGATCAGATCGTGTCGGCCCTAAATACGCCGGCGTTCGCTGCCGCGTAGGCAGCTCAGAAAAGCCGGGTGATGATGCGCGGCGCCGGCGGGGGGTTCGCTGCCGCGTAGGCAGCTCAGAAAAGACCCGAGTAGCCGCGGACGCCACCGAGAAAGTTCGCTGCCGCGTAGGCAGCTCAGAAATCGCGATCTTTCGCGCGTTCCGCGTGGCAATGGTTCGCTGCCGCGTAGGCAGCTCAGAAAAAACAGCTGACCGCCGAGCTGGCGTCGGTGTAGTTCGCTGCCGCGTAGGCAGCTCAGAAAGGTACCGATTACAGCGTCGGTAAGCTGTTGAATGTTCGCTGCCGCGTAGGCAGCTCAGAAAATGAACAACGAGACGATGTATCCGTTTCACGAGTTCGCTGCCGCGTAGGCAGCTCAGAAAACGAACTTGCCGTGCTTATCAAAGAAGTGCAGGTTCGCTGCCGCGTAGGCAGCTCAGAAAGATATCGAGCCCGGCCTGCACCTGCACCGGGAGTTCGCTGCCGCGTAGGCAGCTCAGAAATGGGGGCGGTCGTGCCGCTGTTGATCGACGCCGTTCGCTGCCGCGTAGGCAGCTCAGAAACGGTATGAGCTGCAGCAGAATATCATCGGGTTGTTCGCTGCCGCGTAGGCAGCTCAGAAATCTGCGCTCATGGGGGAATGCCGTACTCGAGTGTTCGCTGCCGCGTAGGCAGCTCAGAAAAATCGGAAAAGGATAGCACCCGAGCGGGAGCGGTTCGCTGCCGCGTAGGCAGCTCAGAAATTAAGCAATACATGGGCTATTAGCCGTGAATGGTTCGCTGCCGCGTAGGCAGCTCAGAAAGTGATCTATCGCATGGTGTTGTCGCAGGCGAAGTTCGCTGCCGCGTAGGCAGCTCAGAAAACATCCAGCCGTTCCACCTGAGGCCCGATCTGGTTCGCTGCCGCGTAGGCAGCTCAGAAAATCTTAAGGGGCGAGTCAAGCGAACTTAAGGAGTTCGCTGCCGCGTAGGCAGCTCAGAAAAGTATTGGCACCGCATGCGAGCGACACAGCCGGTTCGCTGCCGCGTAGGCAGCTCAGAAAGCGATGGTGACCGCGATACGTTGCACGGCTTAGTTCGCTGCCGCGTAGGCAGCTCAGAAATGACTCGGCGGCCAGCTCGGCGACCATCCCCTGTTCGCTGCCGCGTAGGCAGCTCAGAAAATGACCTGCGCCGTAATCGAAGCGCTTGTGATGTTCGCTGCCGCGTAGGCAGCTCAGAAATGTTGGAGTCTCCTGTTTTCTACGGAGTACTCGTTCGCTGCCGCGTAGGCAGCTCAGAAAGGAATTCGGTGATCGTCACGTCGTAGCCGCGGGTTTGCTGCCGCGTAGGCAGCTCAGAAACACGGCGCGGAGCTGGGCGAGGAGGGTGCATGGTTCGCTGCCGCGTAGGCAGCTCAGAAAGAAATCGTCGGGCCCCGGCCCAAGACCACCAAGTTCGCTGCCGCGTAGGCAGCTCAGAAAAGCGGCAGGACGCATACCAAGGCCACGCCGAGGTTCGCTGCCGCGTAGGCAGCTCAGAAATTTGCCGGGCAAGTCCACGTCATGCCATCAAAGTCCCGCGTTGCGTGAGACTGCTCAACTCTACGACATGATTCTGCCTTTCATGTAATCGGACACAAACCACATAACAGCGAAAGGCTCGAGCCCGCTTTTGCTATGATCGCAGCGTAGCGATAGACAGCAAAAGGCCCTCTCGTTCATGGATCGCGTACTAGATTTCAGCCCAAGGCCAGAGGCTGATGCTTATCCGCATGGCAAAGTTGTGGAGTCGGTTTTAGAAGATCTCGTGTCTCGTTTCAACGGCGCGCTTTCCGAGAATCTACTGTCAACTATTGAGGGCCATATCTCGCGTTTGAAGGAAGCCGCCAACCGATTGTCGACTTCGAATCCCTCAAACAAGTATCCGCTTAAAGATCTAAAGCAATCAGCCCCCATTTACGCGGCATTTACCCGACAATCTAAAGATGAAGCATCGGAAACGACACTAGCGCCTGCACGTATCGCTCTTATCTACTATTTATTCGATTCGTCCGAAGCTACATCAGATCTGCCAATCGATTTGCTTTCCGACCTATGTCTGAATTGGAAAACCATCATCGTCCGGGAGATTCGCGATGATATTGCCGCGACGCTTGCAGGCCCCATCCGATCATTGGATTGGGTGAATGCGAGAGAGGAACGCGATCTAAAATACAGGCATTTTTTCTCGGAAACACGTGTTAGACGCCAACGCTTCGGAGCTCTCGGGGTCGCGCTCGATTATCTGCAAATGCGTACCGAGTGCGCACAGTTCGGGAAAACGGTAACCGTATCCGACATACGCGCGGATCGAGAATCGAGAAGACGCGCCGAGAAGGTTGGCGACGATGATCGGACGCCTTCCGAGAGTTGGAAAACGACGACCGATCCGTTGGCTGACCCCGGTTCAGTGGACGAACAACATGCGTTTTTTACTGGTCTAGCCGCAGATAGGAGAAATAAGAACAAAGACTTACGACGCGCACTCGAAGACGCTACTCCGGAACAGCAGCGCGCCGTGGCGCTACAAGGCTATCGCATCCGACTACGGCGCCGATTTGGCCTTTGTTCCGATGAAGCACTCTATCCGGCGCAAGCGCAGCTGGTAATGGACGAATTGCTAAAGTGGATGGATAAGTCGGACGGATATGCCTACATTGCGGCCGCGCAGTGGCTATTATGCGCGGTGACAGGGCAACGCTTGGACGCCCTGCGCCATGCCTTTTTAGATGAGCAGCCAGCAGGACAGCCCGTTCGGCCAGTGCTTCGACTCAATGTAGGACAAGAAACCAGCACGATTACAGTTCCGTGGCTCAACGTCGAGTACCTGCCCAAAACTTCTCCACACAACGATGTTGCCGCCGAATATGAACTCGCACTGCCGATCACTGGCACGCTTATCCGATCTCTTCAAATCTATCGCTCGCTAAAGAAGAGAGAAAGCCAGCGTAATCTGATGCTTCGTATCACACGCTATGAAGGCGAGATTCGCGATAAATTACGGAAAAAAATAGACGTATTCACCGAGACCCGTCTTCGAGGGAGTCTGTTTCAGGCGTTTTTTGCTCATAGATTCGATTTACCGCTTACACAGGCGTTCGCGCATGAACGCCTCGAGCAAAATCCAGCGTCGCTGCATTATATCGCTGTCGATCAACATCAAATCCAAGATACCTACGATGCCGCTCTGCGTGAACTGTACGGCACGCGTTTCGCGCCCCCTGCCAGGTTAGAGCGCAATCCATGGAGTGGTGCCCCGCTGGCGCGACTAGCACTGGAAAAAATCCCGCAACTGGGTGCAGCGCTTGCTCACGTGGTGCCGCGACCACCGCCGCCACGGGTTGATAATGCCGAGCGCCTGGCGGCGCACCACAATCAGTTGTGTGATTTGACCGCGCTGATGCTTTTTGTCGCGACCGGTCACCGAGGAACGCGTGATTTCGAGAAGTTCAGGGCTGTTGATCTAACGACGTCAGCAGGTGCGGTGGTATATAGCGATAAACCAAACGACCCTGCCGTATTCCGCCGGCTCGCGGTCTTTCCACCCGCTGTCTGTGATCAGTTGCATCGCTATCGCCAACACCTTAAGCGCCTTTCTGCGAAAAGCATCGAGGGCTTCTCGACAAGTTTGTATACATCGATCAATCGCGCGCACGATGGCGAGAATCCATTGTTTTTCCGTATCCAAGTACGCGGCGCCGAATGGATTCCTCGACAATGGTCACTTAAAACGGCTTGGCGCCACTATGCACCGGACGGGCTAGATGAAAACGCTTGTCGCCACGCGATGAGCACCTACCTGCGTCGGCAAGGGGTCCAAGGACTGTGGATTGAAAGTCAACTAGGCCACGCAACGGAGGCCTCGTTATTCGGCAGGCAGGGCCTGGTTTCATGTCTGGAATTTTCAAGCTTGATGGCCGAGCCGCTTGAGCAGTTTCTCGAGTACTGCGGCTTCTCTGTCAGCGCCACCTCCAAACGGGACGCACTCTGGTGTGGCCGAGACGCTCCGGTGCGAATCTCCGGGGATCTTGCGCGCGAAGAAAAAGACATCCTGTCTCAGGATACGGCACGCATTCGTGCGCTGTATAAGTTCGATGGGCCGCCGTCGGAAAAGCGATCCATTCAGCAAGTAATTGACAATACCCTCCGAGCACAGCTCGGTGAGTATCACCGCCATGCCCCGCCGCATGGCGTTTTTTTGACCAAAGCCCAAATCGATACCTTGGCAAGAGAGGTCGTGAAACAAATCGCCAATCCGTCTGACAGCCCGTCGGCGATCAACCAATTCAAAGGTCGACTGGCCTTCCATAGAGCACGACATGACTGGCGTTTGCATCTGCCCGAACAATTGCACCGATATGCCGGCGAGCCGCTCGCATTGACATGGGCATCACTATCCGCTTACGAGCGAGTCTTAGGCTTGAGGCATGGCTGCAAGCAGGCGATGAACGCCCCAGCTGATGATCGGCAAGCACTGACCGCGCTCATTTTGGTGTTGTGGGGTGCGGTCAACCCTGAGCAGGTTATCAAGGTTCTAGATGCGCTTCCTAAGGCTAGGTACTGCAACAATCCGCCGATCCTGATGGTGCCGATAGGCTTAGCCAAAGATAAAGATAAAGATAAAGATAAAGAAAACGATAACGGTAACGATGGTCGCGATATTGCGCTTTCGTTGACAGGCGTGGCCGCGGCCGCAGCAATCGGCTATCTGCACGCGTTCCGTGACTCGCTGCCTGAGACTCCCACCGTCGACGTACTCAGCCACAACGTATGCCGGATCATGCCAAAAGAATATCGGGCTGAACATCCCGAGCGGCTATTGAATGAGCTTTACAGTCTCGTACGCTTAGGACGCAAGGTCGAAGCTCCCGGGCTCTTGGCTAGCATCGAATCCGGCGTAGTCAGCTCACGTCAACTGCCGGTCGATCGGCTCTACAAATGGCATGAAAATGTCGCCACGCCGATCGCAATATCCGAGACGCGGCCCGAAAGAGCGTTTCAGCCCTCGATTGATCAGGCTCATGTTGATATAAAAAAAGAGGAAGCCAAAGCGTATAACCAGCTATGTCAAGCGCTTAGGAACCCGCGCGCATTTCATGAAACAGTAAAACTGGACGGAGCGAAACCGCATCATGGTCCGGCGACACCCCGTCGGATTCAGCGCCCGATCACGCGGTGGCTGAGCGAGTGTTCGCCACCGCCGCTAAGCGCTCTGCTCGCAACCTGGGCCTGGCACCTGGCCAATCCCGGCACCAATCGCCGCACTGGCAAGTATCTTTCAATAAATACAATCCGGACCTACGTCAGCATTGTTAAAAGGCCGCTTTTTGAAGGTCTTCAAGGTATCGATCTAGCTGACATCGACGTCGAGCTGCTACACGAATGTTTAAGTAATGCGCTGACCACGCAAGATGAGGCCGATAGCCTTAACCGGATGTTCACGGACCTGCGCGAATACACTGACTTGCCACCGTTGGCACTAAACTCAGCGGGTCACGGCTCTAGCATAGCGGCCATCGATGCGAATGTGATTACGCCGGCCGAATTATCCGTCGCACTGCAAACACTCGAACAGGGCGCTGCGAATACCTGGCGCAGCGTTGAGCAGCGCCAAACGCTAGCCGAACTCCATAGTGCGATCGACTGGATCCATGCCAGCGGCATGCGCCGCTCTGAGGCGGCCTATCTCCAAAACCGCGATCTCAGATTATCGGGGTCACTGGCCCATGTCACTATTCGCGCGACTCGAGACCGGCCATTGAAATCGGCCGCGGCAAAACGAACGATCGAGCTCCATGGGTGCTTGGCGCCACTACCGGATCAAGCTGCAGAACCCAGACAGCGCGTATGGCCGCGATTGCTTGACAATCAGGCACTCCCAGATGCGCTCGCATTTGGCACTAGCGTATTACGCGCTGCAACCGGCGATCATCATTTTCGTTTACACCACCTGCGCCACACCCGCGCTACCCGCAGCCTGGAATGCGCCTTCGGGAAACCTCCGCTGGCGCGTTTGGTCGACATGCATCGCTTGACTGGCGATCTCGGTCACTCTGTAATTTCGACGACGGCACAGCACTATGGTCACACGCTGCAGGAGCAGGCTGCAGTGAGATATCAACCAACGGTTGATGCGATAAGCCAGACTTCGTTAGCTCGGTTGCTCGATTGCAGTTACGGAGCTCTCCGTCAACGCCTATCGCGAGCAGGCAAGGACCCGGCGGCCCGGGCGCTTGCTGTATTGAGGTCCCATCCGGGCGCGAATTTTTCGCCACCTTCATCCGAGCCAGGGGCACTCAGTCTTCCCGATAATGTGCTGCCGGCATGGCAACCACTCACAGCGAACGATGCAATCAAGCTCTTATACCGGTTGGCGCGCGGAGATCCTTTAAACGAAATACTTATAGACATCCCGATCGCGCAACCGACCCTGATCGAAGTGCTGACGGCCGCGTACAATCTTGCTCAAGAAATTGGCTGGTCACCGATTTCTGTGGCACAACTCACATCTGAGCTGGATCGCTGCAACGTACCATTCAATCAGCCGCCAATGGGACAGAAAAATTTTCCCCTCAATCGTCATAATTTGCTTCGAACGCCGATTGAGCGTTGGTGCAAGGCTATTCGAACGCACGCGTGTGATCTATCGTCTGATCTAGCCTCGGGGAACTTTTCAGCGTATCTATCGGGGTTTCGATGGCAAACTACTCCGCCGTGCTGCATTTTTTCGAACGAGTCTAGGGCCCAGCAGTTCGAAAAACTAATCAGTGCTGCGCTTACCCCCCTCGAAATCGCGAAAACTGTCGAGCCCGGTGGTGTTACCACCCTTCATCTCGGGACCACCGGTCGCGGCTATCCGACTCTGAAGTCGATGACCGCCCGATTCATCATCTTTTGCTTGCTGCTATTAGAGCGCAAGACATTCCAAGACCGATCTGACACGCTATGACGCAAATTGTTCATGAGTCTGAGTTCGATAGCTTGGTTGCCTGGTTTTTCGCCAGCTACGGCAGAAGTTCTTGAGCTAATCCACGCCGGGTTTGGGCTTTGTGTCCGTTGGGTCGAAGAAATTCACTAGCAATGCGGTAGATGGGCGAGCGAGCAGATCGCTCCATGGCTTAGGTCCTTCGTCAGCGCATGACGCATCAATGGGGTAATGTTCATTGAAGCTTTCTGGTCATGTAATCACCGTCACCGGCGTGTCGGGTAGCCAGTGGATGGCTGGGCGAATGGCGCAGCTACGCCGTATCTGGGCGAGTGCCCTCGGCGGCTGCTCTAGAATACGGCGCCAAAAAATCCAGCAGATCGTCGAGCACGCCGAAAGGAGGGTAATCCACAAGCCCCATCATTCACAGGCCCCAAGGTCATGGCTAAATCCTGTGCATGCAGACACGACGGTAACAAAGTTTTCAAGTCCACCGATGGCCGGTCAAAGTAGTTGACGTCGGATAGTCCGAGACGGGAAAAATTGCGATTTGTGGATTTGTTTGCTTCGGATCGTTGCACGAGAGGTCGTAAACGGAGTCCCGGCAATGTTCGGTCACCTGTCTGGTGATGCCCCGGAACATCCCGCCCGTCGCGAGCGACGGGCGGGAGCGGGGCGGTTATCTTGCCGACCAATCTTCTGGCAGCAGCACGCGCGCCAGCACCTGCCCGTCTGACGTACGGATGATGTGCTGCGACCGAGCGAGATCCTCCGCAGTCGTCAGGCCATCCAGGACGTGGACAAAGTCAGCAGTCAGTGAGGGCGAGGCACGGGTCGCCAGCGCGACTGTCTCCGGCGCCAGGATCCGGCACAGTTGCACCAGCCAGTCGGCCTCGTCCGACCGCGCCGCCGACAGTGGTGCCTCCAGTGCCTGGACCGTATGTGCCCGAGCCCGTTGCGGGATGCCCGAAATATCGGGCCCCGGGCATTCGCTCTGGCCGAACCGGCGCAGCAACGCCCCGACAACGGCCAGCGCCACCTCGTCGCTCGACAGCAACAGCCGCGGGGCGATCTGTTCGGCTTTTTCCGCGCGGGCGATGCTTTCGAGCAGCAGACTGCCGGGCGCGGAATGACGATCACCGGTGATCGCCGGAGCGGTGAGAAACCGCTTCGCCCGAGCCGGATCGTAAACGGTCCACTAACCCCATCCTTCCGGCGGCATAATCGATAAGCCAATCTCTCCGCTGTCGCTATTGACGGAGAGATTGAGATGTCGGAGACAAGGAAATACTGGTCGCAGCA